>JASFUC010000022.1:0-14168 GCA_050050475.1 Nitrosopumilaceae archaeon | reverse complement strand
TTAGGTGTCCTAGACCCACAATTCAAACAAAACATGAGTGAAGACGAAGCAGTGGATTTGGCCAAAAAAGCAGTCCGCTCAGCTTCAATGAGAGACTCTGCAAGTGGTGATGGTCTTGATATTATGATTATTACCAAGGATGGTATTAGAGAATCATCTGAAAAAATTACTAACTAAGTGTTTTCCCAATTTCCCAGAACTTGTCTGAAACATAATGGAGATTTTTTATCACTTCTCCTTTTTCCATCGAATCCATTTCTTCACTAGACACCAGAGTTTTTCCAACTGCTAGAAACTTGTGATGTGATTCCTCAATAACACAAACAATGTCTCCTTTTTGAAATTCTGAATGTTTTTTGATTCCAGGTCTCATAACATTTGCGCCCTTGCACATGAATTTGACAGCCCCCATGTCTACCATGACATATGGAAATTTTTCAAGGGCTTCAGTCTCTGACAGAAATGGAACATACTCGTCATCTACTTTCAAAGCTTTCACTCCATTACCTACAATAATTTGTGCATCACTTGAAATTTCATGAACTTTGAGGTTTTTATTTTTTGGAATTTCCATATTCCATTTCTCTGAAAGTGTTTTTAGTACTTCAGCAGTTTCGCTTTTTGAAATTAAATTTGATTTCAATTTTTTGCAGTCTCTTGTCTGATGTCTAGCAAATCCCTTAAAATGGAACTTGCAGTTTCCATTCCTCCTGCTCCTTTTCCAATAATTGTCTGTGTCCCTGAATGTTCTGATGTAAATGCGATCGCATTTAGAGTTCCATTAACACAGAGAGGATCATCGATTGAAACTTCTTTTGGTCCAACCTCTAGCTCTTTGTTACAAGATGCAATTAGCTTAATTGCACATTTTTTCTTAGAAGCTTTTTTGATATCTTCGGTTGTGACTTTTCTTATCCCAGTACATTTGATGTCAGGCATAGTTACCTTCATTCCCATAATCCAATTTGCCAAAATCACCAATTTTGCAGCTGCATCTAATCCATCCAAATCTAATGCCTCATCAGCTTCTACATACCCTTTGTCTTTGGCATCTTTTAGGGCAGATTCAAAAGTGAGGCCGTTTGCCATATTTGTCAAAATGTAATTTGTGGTTCCGTTAAGGATTCCTGCAAATGAAGTGATGCGCTCTCCGCGGAGACTGTCTTTTGCATAGTCTAAGATCGGTGTTCCGCCCCCTACAGTACCGCTGAATTTTAACAATACCTGATTGTAGGTTGCAAGCTCAAGTAATGATGGAAATGCAAGAGCCAAAGGGCCTTTATTGACTGAAATTACATGCATTCCTTTTTTCATTGCCATTGTAATGTGAGTCATCCCAGGCTCTGCGTCTTTGTAATTACTTGCAGTTGTTTCAATCAATACGTCTGCTTCCAAATTCTTAATCATATCTGTCCCAGACATTTTGTTTTTTGAATTTGAATAGTTCTTTACACTTCCATGCTTCTTTTTTGTTTCTACTAGTTTCTCAAAATCAAGACCTGAAGAATCAACTGCACTTCCTTTGCTGTCAAAAACACCAACGACCCTTGGCTTTAATCCATATTTTGCATATAGGTCCTCAGATCGTGAATCAAAAAGTTTGACTAGGCTCTGACCTACAACTCCAAATCCACAAAGTATTATTCTCAAAATTCCTCTTTCCCTTCAATCGCGCCACTATTGTGTGTTTTATTCATGTCTTGATTTTCTTACCATTAATTGCGTTTTATTAATAATTTGTGAATTTTGTTTGGGCTTTTTTGATAAATTTCCACCAAGTGAATACTATTCTTCTTTTACTAAGGAAAGGGATGTAGAGTTTATACAATATCTCAAATTAGTGGGTCTTGGACCGTCATCAAATACATGTCCTAAATGAGCGCCGCATTTGTTACAATTAACTTCAGTACGAACCATTCCGAGAGATGTATCTGAAACAAACTCTATCTTTTCTTCTGATATGGGGTCCCAAAAACTTGGCCATCCTGAACCTGAATCAAATTTTGTGTTTGACTTAAACAAAGGTTCTCCACAACACACGCACTTGTATGTGCCATTTTCTTTACTATTGCAGTATTTTCCTGAAAATGGGGGCTCTGTACCTTTATTGATGCAAATCTCATATTGCTCTGGGGTTAGTTCTTTTTTCCATTCTTCAGATGTTTTCTTAATTTTTTCTGTCACAAACTATTTTGTTTGTAACAGTATTAGTATATTTTCTATTTTAGATTCTTTCGTTTTTCTTCGGTTCGTTTTTCAGACTCAAATCTTTCAAGATCATACTCTTTCAAATCTACAAACCTCATAATTTTGCTCAAGTTTGGATGAACTTTGTTAATTTGATTGTACATTTGTTGCGCCACTCGTCTGTAATCTATGTGTCCCTGAGGAACAGTTCTTAATTCAATTAAATGACATGCTTCTCGTAAATTAAACTTCATAAAGTAAGGATAGTTGTAAGCAAAATTAACAACGTATTGTCCTTGCTCAGGAAATTTTTTTCTTATTTTGTTAAAAGTCTCTTTTGTTTTATCCATACATTCCTTGTATTCTTTATTGATTCCCAAGATTTCTATCTCTTTTGGAGTGTTGTAACCATGATCGGTTGTAAGCAATTGCCGCTCGATAGTCAAAGCTCTGTGTCTGTGAAAGTCTCTGAACATTCCAAAATTATTTAACAAATCAAACGTATAGTAAACATTCTCAAAGGCGCGGCTTGGTCTGTGTCTTCTATTGTGACGTAATTTTGCAAATTGGTTAATTATCTTGATTTTCTTTTCTTTTGAGAATTTTTTAACCTGAGTAAAAATGTCTTGGTAAGACGTGCTAGGAGACTGCTCGTATATTATGCTGGTGATAACTTTGTCAATGGAATTTTTTTCTGGTTCCCAATCTACTAGTTTTGTTTTAACTCCAAAGGATTTTTTTGCCTTTATTTCTTTTGAAATTGATTTGGAAGTTTTTCTAATTTCTCTGAGATATCTTTGAAAGGCTTTTCCATATTTGTCATCGGATCTTCGAACAAAAGATTTGATTGTGGTATCAAGCTCTTTTTTGATTTTTGAGGCTAAATCCTGTTCTTCTTGAAGGTCTGAGGCTGCAAGAACTGTCAAAAGGTACTCAAATGCACGTCCATTTCCAGTTATACCTACATTTGTCAGTGTGGATGCTGGTAGTAGTCCTCTTAGAATGTCTAGGGCCTTTGCTTTGGTTGATCCTTTGTAAATCATATTTGCCGATTTGATATCTTGCTCTTGTTTTAATTTAGAAAGTTTTTTTTCTTTTCCGTCTTTTGAATCTTTAAAAAAGTATTTTTCAATAGGATATTTTTCTCTAACATAATTTATCATAGGCTCAATGTTTTTCGAATAAACGTCAAAGGAAAAATTACAAGAATCCAAATACTCATCTGCAAATTTTGATTTCATTAAAACAGAGTCTCGATAAAATCTATATTCTCCATTAATTTTTTTATTCCAAGCAACATATCTTGATGATTTTTCAAGATATGATAATCCTATTCTTCTGTCTTCGATTTTTTTTACTGCAATATTTGAAAGTCCTTCAATTGCAATTTGCGCTTCGCCTAGTTCTGCAACAGAATCGTCTCCGTATTCTAAAAGCACTCTGTTGTAAAATTCTTCCCCGCGATTTTTATTTTTTAAAAATTCATCTAAAAATATTCTTCGCATGCTTTTGTCTGTTCTACTATATCTAGACATTAGAGCTCCACGATCAACTTGTCTTGGGGTAATTATCGCAAATACACTTCCATCAGAATTTGAAAAATGATTTGATAGAATCTTTTTTTCTTTACCTGAGAACTCTGACAACAAATTTGTCCAGTATACCAATTATTAATAGTCTATTTCTTTTTGCCAATTTGAATTAGATCGGGTGATTGATTTCCTTGCATTCCCTTTGCCTGCCACTTTAACAAAACGTCTTTGAAAACATCTGCATCTGTTTCATTTTCTGTGTACATTAGCATTGTAACCCACCTGCCTTTTCCAGCTTTTCCTCCAACAGAATTCATCCAAAAATTACTGGGCAAAGTCTGCATTGCTTTGTTATCTGGATCCTTGGAAATTTCTAACCATCTTTTTGAAACAAAATTCAAGATTTGCTCCATTTCCTCCTTTTGGATCATGAGAAATCTTTTGTTGCTCTCAATTTTAAAATTACTAAGATTTTAGATTATTTTGATTTAGTAAAAAAAATCTTACCAATTCGAAAAACCTTCCTAACACTTTGTAGGTTATACCTATTAGTCGATCTCAATCATGCCCCAAGACGATATCGAGATAATCGGTAAAAACGTCAAAGACATGTACGGTACATTCATGGGTAAAGTCATTGGAACAATTACTGACATCGACGGAAGCATCCAAACAGTGGGTGTTGATTGCGGTTCTCAAGGATTACAGCAAATCCAATACGAGCAACTTGTAGTTCAAGGCGATGTTGTTATTTTCATTCCAAAATGGAGATTAGATTCTCAAAGACTAATTCGTGAAAAGCAACTTACTCTACGACGTCTCAAGGCTTTGATTGATATTGTTTCTGACAACGATGACATGAAAGAAGATGCTGAAATCATTCATGAAAAATACAAGTCAAAACTAATTTCGTTAGAAGAGACAGAAAGTCAAATCAAAGATAAACTAAATCAGAGATTAGCAGAGTTAGATGAGCAACTTAAATCCACAAAAATGTTGGTATTTGATGCAAAGCTACAGCACAAGAGCGATGAAATATCTGTAGGCACATTTGAGACCGTGAAGTCATGTTCAAACCAGCTAATTGAG
The DNA here is from genome assembly GCA_050050475.1 of Nitrosopumilaceae archaeon. Taxonomy (GTDB): domain Archaea; phylum Thermoproteota; class Nitrososphaeria; order Nitrososphaerales; family Nitrosopumilaceae; genus Nitrosomaritimum. The sequence continues at coordinate 9,360 of JASFUC010000022.1, read as the reverse complement.
CATATCACTCACGAGAAAGCAGAAATCACAAATGTACAAAAGAGAATTGCCGACCTTAGTGTTGAAGCCGAAGCAGCAGTTGTCCCTTCACAACAACATTTGCAGGATTCAGCCGTAACATATCTGGACAATTCTGAACCAGAACCAAACGTTCAGACCAGACTTCCAGAGGCACCAGTACATGAGCCAATCACCTCTACTTTTAACCCAACAAGCGAAGAAGAGGCATTACCTCCAATACCAGAAGCTCCAGTGGAAATTGAAGCTGCAACAACTATTCCAGAACCACCCCAACAGGTGACACCAGGAACATCTACTGACAAACCAGATGACAACGATTGGCTTGCCCGAATGGAAGCTCAATAATTTTTTTTGATTTTTTTTAATTATGTAGTGGGTAATGCCATGCATTTTTTTAGGTTCAAACCCTAATTTACAATTCACAACTATGGGCTATTTTTTACCAAATGGTAATTTGAAAAAAATTTCCCTAATTTTAGATCAAAAAATTTTGTTAGCCTTTGAAAACAGTCAAATGTTTGCATCAAAATTTTAGATTTTCTAGGCACAAAATTTGGTGGTTTTGATAGGTTTTTTCCGTTTTACGAACAAATTGATCAAAAATACGATCAGATCGATCAGATCAATTTGACTTGATCATCATAAATCGCACCCCTCGATCAGACAATCCTCAGAGAAAAAATGACTGAAACAACACAAGTAACAATATTTGAAAACGACCCGGATTCAAGTTCGTATGAACACAAACAATCAATCGACCAACTACAATCTCAATTTTCTAAATTTGGTTTAACTGCTAATCAGTGTAAGGTTTACATATTTTTAGGAAAGTATGGTTCTAAAACCGCCCCTGAAGTATGCCGGGCATTAAAACTCCCTCGTACTGAAACATATCACCTCCTAACTACCCTTCAAAACAAGGGAGTGGTGTCTGCTACATTCCAGCATCCAATCAAATTTGCTGCATTGCCATTATCTAATGCAATAAAATCCATGTTAAATACAGAAAAAGAACGCGTAAAAAAACTTGAACATCAGGAGGAAGAGTTAACAAAAATATGGGAATCTATTCCTACATTCCACAACGAGCCTGAAGCTGCAAAAGAAGATAAATTCCAAATGCTTCAAGGAGAGAATCAAATTTATGGAAAAATTAATGATATGATAATTAACACCAAAAAAGACTTTCAAATTATTGGTGGAGAAAAAGACTTTCTAAAATTCTACCATGCAAACTTTTTGGAGCCTCTTGATAAATCAGATCTTGATCTGCAAATCTTGACAAACTCTTCGGATAGAACTCTTTATGTTTTTGATGAAATTGATAGAACAAATGTCAAAAAGGTTCCTTCTACTGCAAAAGGAAATGTTTGTTTTGTGATAAAAGATAATGAAGAGGTATTATTTTTTATGAAAAATTCTGAATCAGGAAAAGAAAACATTACTGCAATGTGGACAAACTCTGAGGCGATGATTTATTCTAAGAAATTATTGTTTGACTTACTTTGGTCAAAATCCAAGTCTATTCCTCTTTAATTAATTCAATTAACTTTAGAATTTATTTCTCTGTAAAGTCTGCAATGATTTTTGCTTCTTTGAACATAGAATCTAAAATGTCGTAATCAAGGGGGCTTTTTTCATCAAAGGTCCTTAAGAAAATTTCTGCAATTTTTGCTTCTTTTTCTTCATTTGGCATATTTTTGAATTCTCTACGTGCGGGATAAATTCCAATGGTCAAAATTTGTGGCGATCATAAGAAAAAAGGATATCAAATAAGACTAATTTTCTTAATTGAGGCTACTCAGAACAAAAAGAGTTTAGTTAACAGTGGCTCTTGTTTGTCCTTGGTTTTTTAATATTCTTTTTATCTTGTGCAATTATTGAGTCAGAGACATCTCACGGTGTTAGCTGGAAGCAAAGCTCACATAAACTAGTTAACATATTTCGGTGCCTCCGCTTTTGAGGGGGCATCTCAAAAAAAAAGAAATAAAAAATTAAATTTCTTTTATGATTGATTTTATTTTTTGGACCAGTTCTGGGGTTATTTCCAGTTCTGGGTGTTTTTCTTTGGCATGTGCTTCAACCTTGTTCATTAATTCTTCCTCAGTTTCAGCAGTTGTAGACCAACTGCAGTCTGCTCCTGAATCTGCACAGCTAATACTTTTTACCATAAATAGAATTAATCTGATCTAATTTAACTAATTTTCCTATTTTTGGATAAATAGAACTAACATTTAGAAACATCAATTGCACTTGGTATGATAATGTCCGAGACTTTTCAAATTGGACTTGGAAATAATTATCCTGAGATAAGGAAGCGATCAGAATCGGATTTTGTAAATTTTTGGGATGATCAGGCAAAGAGATTATCATGGTTTGAACCCTGGGGTCAAACTCTCAATTGGGATCCTCCTTTTGCAAAATGGTTTGAAGGAGGTAAGATTAATGCATCATACAATGTACTGGATATCCATCAAAAGGATAGAAAAGAAAAACCAGCAATAATTTGGGAGGCAGAATCAGGAGAGTCAAAAATTCTTACTTATTGTGATTTGTGGATTGAAGTTCAAAAATTTGCTAATGTTTTAAAATCTCTTGGTGTTGAAAAAGGAGATAGAGTAACAATCTATCTTCCAATGGTCCCTGAACTTCCAATTTCTATGTTGGCTTGCTCAAGAATTGGAGCTACTCATACAGTTGTCTTTTCTGGATTTAGTGCATCATCATTACGGGAAAGAATTGATGATTCTAAATCAAAAATCGTAATTACTTCTGATGGGGGATATAGACGAGGAAAAACAGTTAAGCTAAAACCAATAGTTGATGAAGCAATAAAAAATTTTGATTTTGTAAAAAATGTAATTGTTCTTGAAAGAACCAAAGAAAAAATTCACCTAAACACAAAAGACAAGCTTTGGGATGATCTAATGCAAAATGCATCAAGCCAATGTCCTGCAGAAAAACTTGAAAGTACACACCCTCTTTTCATTCTCTATACTTCCGGAACTACTGGAAAACCAAAAGGAGTTTTACATGGCACTGGGGGATATCTTACCCACATTAATTCAACTTTTGGTTGGGCATTTGACATAAAGGACTCTGATGTCTTTTTTTGCACTGCAGATATTGGATGGGTAACAGGACACAGCTATGTTGTTTATGGCCCTCTGTTACATGGTGTTACTGAAATTATTTATGAAGGTGCACCAGATTATCCAAATCCCTCAAGGATGTGGGATTTGATTCAAAAATACAAAATCACGATTTTTTACACAACTCCCACTGCACTGAGAATGTTTATGAAATTTGGCGATACTCTTCCAAACTCTTTTGATCTCTCCAGTCTTCGATTACTTGGAACCGTTGGTGAGCCAATAAACCCTGAGGTGTGGAAATGGTACTTCAAAACTATCGGCAAGGAAAAATGCCCTATTATTGATACATGGTGGCAGACAGAGACTGGGGGAATGATGATTTCTCCACTTCCAGGTATTGAAACGATTCCTCTTAAACCCGGATCAGGAACTAAACCCATTCCTGGTGTGGCAATATCGGTAGTAGATGAAAAAGGACATGAGGTTTCTTCAAACACCAAGGGATCTCTGATAATAAAAAATCCTTGGCCTGGAATGCTCTTAACTTTATGGGGCGATGATGAGAAATACCGGTCTGCCTATTGGTCAAAATTTGAATCATCTTACTATTCAGGAGACTTTGCCAAAATAGATGAAGATGGTTATCTCTGGCTTTTGGGTCGTGCCGATGATGTTCTAAAAGTAGCAGGACATAGGATTGGTACCGCAGAACTTGAAAGCTGTATTGTATCTCATGAAGATATAGCAGAATCAGCTGTTTGCGGTATTCCTGACGAGATAAAAGGCGAGGTGATAATTGCCTTTGCGGTGCTTAAAGAAGATTGTAACAAAGCGTCTTCTATATTGGAAAAAGAAATTTATGAAAAAATCCGGAATGACATAGGGCCAATTGCAACTCCTCAGAAAATCTATTTTGTTTCTAAATTACCTAAAACTCGAAGCGGAAAAATAATGCGTCGTTTACTTAAAGCAATTGCAAATGGAGATGTGATTGGAGATGTCAGTACACTTGAAGATGGGGCCGCTGTTACTGAAGTTCAAATTGCAATTCAAGAACTTCAAAAGTCAATAAAAGAAAAAAATTCTTAATCTAATGAAGTGATTTGTTTTAATTCTTTGAGGTCTGTTGATGTAAGTAAATCAAACATTTTTTTTAACCCGTCATACTCTGATTTTTCATTTTCATCAAGAGCATCATAATCTTTTGCTATTTCATCTAGTCGGGATTCAGCATTTTTAAAATACTCTTGAAATTTTTTTATCCTATCATCATCCATTTCTGTCAAATCAAAAATTACAGTATTGCTTCCTATCAAATTATTTTTTTCATCATATAGACTAGCGGCATGTAGTAGTGCTGGAAATGTAGTGCCATCTTGTTTTTTAAAGCTGATTTTTCTGTGGGATACCTCCCCTGTCTCAAACCATTTTTGCAGAGACTGGTTCATTTCTGCCCATGATTCTTTAGATACATGATCAAAAATGGACCTACCTAGGATTTCGGATTTTACATATCCTAGTTTTGCAGCATAAGTTGAATTGCAGTCCAGAATTATTCCAATGGAATTTATTCGCCTCCACATTATTGGAGCATCTTTTAGTATTCGTCTTGCTTCTGTTTGATGCACTTTCTGATTTGTATTTTACCTGCTTATTAAATTGAAAAACAAGTCTCTCTCTGAATTGATCTGGCTGTTAGATAAATTGGTTATATTTTATCTTCTGGAATATAATTAAAAATTAAACAATTTGGATGCTTTTTTGATTATTTTTTCAGAATTGGCATTTTTTTCTGCTGATATAAGTAGTGAGAATTTCTCCAATGGAATAGTAATCATTGTGACTTTTCTTCTTCTGGTGACAATACTGTCTATTGAACCCAGTGAATCATCCAAGTCTTTAGTGATCATGATCTCCAAGGCGTGTTCCAAACTAATCTTGTGGTCTTCTTCATCTACAAGAGGAGTAACTGATTTTTTATATCCTCCAGCTATTTGCCTTCCCATGTAATTAATTACTCCCACAAAACGTACCATATCTTCCTTTAATAGCAAATCACACTTTTTGTTAAAAACTTCAGTTTCGTTTGGATGTTGACTCATAAGTTAATCACATGTTATCGGTAATTAAAATGGTTGCTCGTTTCATTTGTTAATAATGAAAAACTCTTAATCAATTAAGATCTAAAAATCTCAAAATGTGTAATAATTATTTTTAACACAAAAATTCTAGTCGTCAAATTAAAAAATTTGTGTACAAAACCCGTATGACAAAAAATTGCCTTTATTAGAAAACGGATGTATTTTGAAAATACATAATGGAAAATCATAAAATAAAATTAGCATTTGCAATTTTTGTAATTTCAACAACTCTAGTTTTTGGATCTAGTTTATTTGCATATGCCGCCCCTGGCATCGTTGGTGATTTTGGGGCTTGTCTTAACAATCTAGGGTCTTCCCCTTGTGATACTGCAACAGAGTGGGATGATGGTCAAATATCAAATTATATCTCTTATACTGAAGGTGAATCCATCCCTACCCGAGTTGATATTTCTAATCTCCCAGGAGACGAAAGCATTCATACATTAACTGTGTTTTGGGATACAACCAAAAGCGATGAAAGCATACATCATACCTTTGATTATATTACTACTTATGATAATAATGATGATCCACATCCATGTTTAGTAGCACACGGAAATCCTGATAATATATGTGATGGATGGACCATATCTACAATTCCAATTCCGGATCCTGGTGCTAACACTGATGTTGGTACTAAAGGAGGATTATTGCAACCTCTTTCGGCGTTTCAGGAACTTGATTCATCTGAAGAACAAGTATTTACAATGTTTGCAGAAAACGGCACCGTCGATATTCTATCCATTTCATATACTTTGGAAGACCCTCTCACAGGACAAGCCAGAACCGAACTAACAGTAACATTTTCTTCTACCAGTACTCATGTAGTAGCAGCGTATGGAACCCATCTTGCTAGTCCTGCAATTTGGGAATCTACCGCATCTGATGTAACTGGAAAACCATATACTTTTGGTTGTGAGGCTCTTGATGTCAGTGGATGTAGCAATTCTGAGAAATCAAATTTTGCATCTAGTGGAATTGATCCACTTTTACCAACTGTAACATTGATAAAAACTCTACAATCTGGTGATGCGGATGTCAATTCTTTTGGTCTTACAATTGATGGAGTATCTGTAAACTCTGCAGAAACAAAAACATTCTCTGATGGTCAAACAGTAGAGATTAACGAAATAGGATTAGAGGGATATGAATTTGTATCAGTTTCAGGTGAGGGATGTCCCACAACTTTACCTGGCAATGTAGGTCCACTTAGCAATGGCGATTCAATTACATGTATTATAACAAACACTTTGATAGACTCTGACAATGATGGAATACCTGATGCTGATGATAACTGTCCAAACGTTGCAAATCCTGACCAAGCTGACACTGATGGCGATGGAATAGGCGATGCATGTGACAATGACGCTGACAATGATGGAATACCTGATGCTGATGATAACTGTCCAAACGTTGCAAATCCTGACCAAGCTGACACTGATGGCGATGGAATAGGCGATGCATGTGAAGTTCCTTCAGATGCTGACAATGATGGAATACCTGATGCTGATGATAACTGTCCAAACGTTGCAAATCCTGACCAAGCTGACACTGATGGCGATGGAATAGGCGATGCATGTGATGTCGATAATGATGGAGGTGACAATGCATGGGATACAAGACCTACATTTGGTGTAAGTCATGAAAATAGAGAAGATGTCATAGTAGATACTGGATTTAGATTTAATGATCAATCCTTTGCAATAATCGATAACCATCATACTCCATTTGATGAACAAACAATTGGGATTGGTGCAGTGAACTCCTTTGCAGCAACAGTGTATGCAGATAAAGACCTCAAAGTCCAAGAGTTCCTCTTTGGCGTTCCACAAGTAGGTCTGGGTCACTTGGCTGAAATGAGAGTAGAAGTATGGTTTGATTACACAGGAGAAATCTCCGACATTATAGTTAAACAAGATACCGAGGTAATTGACAGGTCTAGTCTAAGCATCAGCCACCAAAAGGTAAAGTGTATGGAATTAGACACTGAGGAAAAATGTGACAGAACTTCAATGTCAGCAGTATTCTTAGAACCACTCAAAGACAACGTGATGGCAATCAAAGCAATAGATTTCAAGCATCGAGACCAGACAACTTACCTTAATGACGGATTTGATATATCGGGCGATTCCCTCAATCCAATGGCAACTGAGATGATTCCTTCACCCCTAAAAGGTGAAGGCCTCATCAAAGTTACACAAAATGAAAAGTACAGTGACTATTGGAGCACTAATGATGGAAGAATCTTTGAGAAGAACAGCTTTGGCTCATTTACCCAGATAAACCATGAATTCAAGAGATTCCAAGATACTGGAGATCCAAAGTCTAGACTTCACTCTGCATTTGCAAACCTGATTGAACTCGAAGCAGAAAAAGCCAAAGCCGTATTTGACTCTAGCGAATTATCTAGAGACTGTAATTTTAGAGTGTGTGAATAAACCAATTTGCATAAGAAAATTTTTAACATCTTAAAATAATTATTGTAAACTTAATTTTTTTAATTATTTTTTCTTAAGGATAATTTTTTTATTTTATGTTATTTTCTTCTAAAAATGCAGAGACTCCTTGTTCAAATTGAGTCTTTCTCCTTGAGATGACTGTGTGGATGTCTTTAATTTGTTCTCTACTGGGCATTTTCTCATAAATTTGATCAAATGCTTGAATATAACTAAATTGACAATTTCCTAATATCATTCCAACAAGGAACTCAAATGCATTTGAATAATTCCAATTCTCTTTAATGAATTCATAATTTGATTCCAAAATGTCAGGTATGCCTCCCGTTATTTTGTTGAGATCCTTTTCGATGTTGTTGGTAAACTCTTCGGGTAGGAAACAAACAATATTTTCTTCCCTATTTTCATACATTACTTATTTTAGTAGTATGTGATAATAATAAATAAATTGAATAATTCCCGATACTGGGAATTTTAATTATGGGACTTTTTTAATTGAATTTTAATTTATATGATCTTTCTTTACAACCAATCTATTACAACAATCTGGTAGATGTGAAATTCAAATCCTAAAAACTCTGAAATCTTTCTTATGAATTTTGACAAGTAAAAACTGACGTATTTGGGAAAAAACGTTTGATTTCTTGTCCGTGCGTAAAATTCATCTCTGATATGACGTCAGAATTGTCAGAAACAAAAAAGACACACACCTCTTTAACACTAAATTCTCGCTTATTATTATATTGAAACCAAAAGCAACCGGGGCTTTGGTTGTAATAGTATTCCTTTTTTCTATTGTTACAATCTTGCCTAATTATCTTGCATATGCCACTTCGTCAGAAAAAATTCTGTTAAAGCAACAGTTTGAACAATTTCCCGGACAAAAAATCAGTGGGTATTGTAATCTGAAATTCACTGATGATGGCCACCTTGAATGGAGCATGAGAGTTGATGGGCTTCAATCAGGAACTAAAGGACACTTTGATCTTAATCATTGGATAGGAGAAACTGATGTGCACTTTATTGCTAACGGTGAAGGGAAGGCTGGTTCTGAAAACCAAATTGTAAAAATTGATGGATTTGCACAATCATTATTTTCTAAATTTTTAAAATGTCAGGTTCATACTGCTGGTCGTACTCATTTTACCAGTCCTGTAATTGCATTAGGAGTACCGGGATCTTCTAACAATGATCATGTCGAAAATAACAACGAAGTTTCTTCAGGAGATGAGTCTCTAAATAAAGATTCTTCCCAGATTGCACTAGCAGAATCTAGTTTTACTGAATCCAAGAATAATGATTCAAACTTAGTTAAATCTCAAAAATTTTTTCTGTTTACAACTTTAGATTATGTGTTTGGATTATTTAACAACAATAATCAAAACCAAAATACAGATTCATTTTCATCGGAAAACATTTCCCCTGGTCTTTCTAGAGCAAATAACAAAAAGAGCTCAGATGACTTTTCACCACTTGGATTTATTTTTGGTCCTCCTTCTCCTTTTGAAAACACCATCAAAGACAAAGGCCCCACTGAAAAAGGATCAGACGACAAAGGCCCCACTGAAAAAGGATCAGACGACAAAGGCCCCACTGAAAAAGGATCAGACGACAAAGGCCCCACTGAAAAAGGATCAGACGACAAAG
>JASFUC010000021.1:0-14338 GCA_050050475.1 Nitrosopumilaceae archaeon | reverse complement strand
TTCCAGTCTCAACTCTACCTACAGGTACAGTTCCGACACCAGTGATTGTGTAAACATCTTGGATTGGAACACGTAGTGGTTTGCCTACTGGTTTTTCTGCTACTGTAAAGTCATCAAATGCTTGTAGTAGGGTTTTGCCATTATACCAAGGCATGTTTTCGGATTTTTTAACGAGATTATCACCCTTCCACCCAGAAACTGGAATGAATGGGACATTTTCTAGTTTGTAACCTACAGATTTTACTAATTTTTCACCTTTTTCTTTGGCTACTTTGAATGCTTCTTCTGAAAAGTTGCTATCATCCATCTTGTTGATTGCGACAATTAGTTGGCCTACACCTAAGGTTTTGAGCAAAAATGCGTGCTCTCTTGCTTGGCCTCCCGGTGCAATTGCAGTATCAGTCTCACCTTCTTTTGCAGAAAGTACCAAGATTGCTGCGTCTGCCTCAGATGCGCCTGTAATCATGTTTTTGATAAAGTCTCTGTGGCCAGGTGCATCAATTAACGTGAAGAAATACTTTGGTGTTTCAAATTTTTGAAAAGCAAGGTCAATTGTAATACCTCTTTCTCTTTCATCTTTAATGTTATCCATAACCCATGCATACTTGAAAGTATCACCCTTTCCGGTCTTCTCGGATTCGGCTGCATGTGCTGCAATAGTTCTTTCATCTACAACGCCAAGATCCATTAAGAAATGACCCATAGTTGTTGATTTTCCATTATCAATATGACCTGTAACAATCAGGTTCAGGTGTGGTTTATCTGCCATGTCAAGTTCCTGTTCAAAGGGATTTATTACTGTTATGAATTTTTGAAAAAAAATCATAGTTTTTTGAATATTTTTTAGATCAATTGAAATTCAAAACTACACATAAATCGAGGTAACTTTGACATCAATTATGAAAATTACAGTTTCAGTAATCAAAGCAGATGTTGGGGGAGTAGGCGGCCATACAAGACCAAGTGATGGACTATTAGATGCGGTAAGAAAAACCATCAAAAATTCTGAAGATTTGTTAATCGATTATTATATTGGATATTGTGGAGACGATGTCCACATTGTAATGTCTCACACACACGGTGTTGATAACAACCAAATTCACAAACTTGCATGGGATGCATTTATGGCAGGAACCCAAGTTGCACGTGAAGAAGGGCTTTATGGTGCAGGACAAGATCTTCTCAAAGACTCTTTTTCAGGAAATGTCAAGGGAATGGGACCTGGTGTTGCAGAAATGGAGTTTGAAGAAAGACCAAACGAAGCATTTACAGTGTTTGCAGCAGACAAAACCGAACCTGGAGCATTCAACTATCCATTTTACAGAATGTTTGTAGACGCATTAAGCAACACAGGACTAATTGTAAACAAGTCGCTAGCACGTGGTGTTAACATGAATATCATGGATGTTGAAGAAGGAAAGATTGCAGAATTATCATTATGGGAAGATAAACCATCAATTGAAGCTGCCTTGATGTATCCTGGAAGATATGTGGTTGCAACTGTCACAACAAAAGATGGCGAGCCAATTGTTGCATCATCAACAGACAGACTTCACAACATTGCTGGAACCTATGTTGGAAAAGATGATCCAATTTGTGTTGTAAGAACTCAAAAGAACTTTCCTGCAACTGAAGAAGTAGGAAGTGTGTTTAACAACCCACATTATGTTGCAGGAAATACAAGAGGAAGCCACAATATGCCATTAATGCCAGTAAAGTTAAACTCTGCAGCTACAATCAATTTCTGCATCCCAATTGTACAAGCACTAGTCTTCAGCATGCACAATGGTAAATTTACCGGACCGTTTGATGGATTCTCAACTCCTGACTGGGACTATGTAAGAGAAATTGCAACAAAGAAAGCCTTAGCAATGAGAAGTCAAGGATTTGTACATCCTGCAACCTTAGTACCATCAGAACTAGAATATGCAGAAGGCTACAAGGCAAGAATGAGTGTTCTTAAAGAAAAAATGAAACCAGTAGAAGAAAGCTCAGATAGTAGTGAAAAGAAAGAAAACTACGAAGATCCAGATTAGATCTGGTTCTTGTCAGAATGTTTTTTGAGAAATAGTTAAATCAAAAAAGAAAGTATTCAAAGATAAGTAATGAGAAATATTTTAAAATTTTTTGATTGGAAAACATACACATTTACAGCCATTGCAGTTATCTGGTTCTCAAACATCGTAATAGAGTTGTTTGGCCAAACCATCCCCGGAGTTTTAATTACATTTTTCAAAAGCGCAGGAGAGGTTGTGATTTTAGCATCAGTCTTTTTGTTTGCAATAGCATGGCTTCTCAAAGCAAAACCCCACAACAGACCAAAACAATACAATGTGGTGATCTTCGATGTTTTTGGAAAAGAAAGTAAAATTGATGGTATTCGAACCGAATTTAAGACTCATGATGTTGCATGGAGTTTTATGAAGCAATACAAGGAAATGTATCCGCTTTACAACTTTGCAATGGTATCAAAACAACAAAAATTAGAAAAGCCAACAATCTTCAAGTACATCTAGAAAACAAATAATTATTTCAAAACCTTGCAACTATCATGCCAATAAAGATATTCAGCGGTGTAGAGTATATTGTGGAAAAATCTGTAAATGATTTTATCAAGGACATCAAGGTAATAGATATCAAAATAACCAGCCATCTAAACAAAAATGAAAAATCACAAGTGACTGTTTTGATCCATTATGAAGGACAGCCACCAAGTCACTCTACAGGTCCAGGACTGCTTTAGATTCAAACTTTTATTCAGGATCAAAACACAAGATTAGAGTGAAGTATTCTATTTTAGCTGAGTCCCTAAACAAAATGGAATCAACTACCAAACGATTAGAGTTGACTCAACATCTTGTGGAACTATTTCAAAATACACCAGAAGGCATAATCTCAAAAATAATTTATCTTTTGCAAGGAAAACTAAGACCCGACTTTGAAGGAGTAGAACTTGGAGTTGCTGAAAAACTTGCAATACGAGCAATTGCAAAGTCATCAGGAATTGCAGTAAAGAAAATTGAACAAGAATACAGAAAGACAGGAGATGTGGGACAGGCTGCAACTATCATCCTGGAACAAAAAACACAGACTACATTTCTTGTAGAAGACATTTCAGTTGAACGTGTCTATGAGACTCTCTTTAAGATTGCAAAATTAGAAGGCACTCGCTCACAAGACATGAAGATGAAATACATTTCCAGTTTACTCAATGATGCAACACCACTTGAGGCAAGCTACATCTTGAAGATTTTGCTTGGCACTTTGCGTTTAGGTGTTGCAGAAAATACGATAATGGATGCACTTGCAATTGCATACACTGGAAGCAAGGACAACAGAAAAGCCCTAGAGCACGCTTACAATGTTTCAAGCGATTTGGGAAAAGTAGCTGAAACCATTGCAAGCAAAGGGCTCAAAGGGGTTGAAGATTTTGAGATTGCAATGTTTAATCCGATTCGACCAATGCTTGCAGACCGTGTAAAAAGCGAAGAAGAATCCATAGAGAAGATGGGAGAAAAGTTTGCAGCAGAATACAAGCTTGATGGCGAACGAGTGCAAATCCACACAGAAAGAGAAAAGGTTGTTTTATTTTCAAGGAGTCTTGAGAATATTTCAGAGTACTATCCAGACATTATTGAAAAGATTCCCAAGGCACTAGTAGCAGATCAGGCAATCTTGGAAGCAGAAGCAGTAGCAATTAATGAAAACACGGGAGAATTTTTGCCATTTCAAGAGCTGATGCACAGAAGAAGAAAATACAAAATAGAAAAAGCCGTATCGCAATATCCAATTACCGTTAATTTCTTTGATGTGCTTTTCTATAATGGGAAAAGTTGTTTGAACTTAGAATATACGGAAAGAAGAAAACTACTAGAGAAAATTGTAAAAGAAGATGATTTTGCAAAACATGTCCCAATGACAATTGTAAAAACAGAAAACGACATTGAGGACTTTTTGGAGAACAGTATCAATGCAGGATGCGAAGGATTGATGTTAAAGATGTTAGACAAGCCATACCAGGCAGGTTCAAGAGGCAATTATTGGCTCAAACTAAAAAGAGAATACAGAAATGAGCTTGGAGATAGCCTGGACCTTGTTGTGGTCGGGGCATTTTTTGGAAAAGGAAGAAGAACCGGACGCTATGGAACATTGCTTTTGGCATCATATGATGAGGACACGGATACATTTACTAGTATTTGTAAAGTAGGAACTGGTTTTACTGATGAATATCTAGATCAGCTATACCAAATTTTATCAGACAAGGTTACTTTGAAAAAAAACCCAAGAATCAACAGTGAGATGGAAGCTGATGTCTGGTTTGAGCCAGAACTAGTAATTGAGATTGTAGCATCTGAAATTACCTTGAGCCCAATTCACAAGGCAGCCTGGGACGAGATAAGGAAGGGTGCAGGACTTGCTTTACGTTTTCCAAAATTTACAGGTAAAATCAGAGTTGAGAAATTTGCAGAAGATGCGTCAACTAATGAAGAAGTAATTACACTGTACAAGAGCCAGAAAAAAGTAGCACATGACAAAAGTCTGATGTGATTTAGGCACAGTACTCCTTTGAGGATTTAAATTACCTAGACTGAGTCAAGAATTTGTTATGTATAGCGGAGAACTTGAAGTTCAAGCTAAGAGAAAGGCAATTGCGGTTTTACAAGACGAGATAAATCGAATCCTAAATGCATCAAGAGAACTCTCACAGCTTCCAGAAATGATGATGAAAAAAGACAAGACTGGAATCAAAAACACACTAGAGCAAATCTCTACTATTGAAGAAGAAGTAGAAAACCTAAGACGGAAAATCACAAGAGAGGTAGCCGATGTTGGCGGACTAATCATGAACAGAGAAAATCTCCTCAACACAGCATATACCATGGATGAGATTGCAGGGTACATTACAGGGATTTCATTTAAGCTATCAAATGTAAAGCCTGCAACTCTGAAGAGCTCAAAGCTAGACGGAGACATTACAAAACTAATCGAACTTGTAGTTGACCAAGTCTACAAGCTAAATGAGATCATTCGCAGTCTTAGCACAAACACTGCAAGTGCAATTGAACTGGCACAAGAAACACAGACAATAGAGCGAGAAATAGACCTCAAATACAGACAAGCAACCTTGAAACTCTTATCTGAAGTGACAAACACAAAGGAGCTTCTGCTGATGAAAGATGTAATTGAAGGAATCGAAGAGATGGCAGACAAGTGTCAGAGAGTTTCTGATTCATTCATACTGCTAGCACTAAGCCTATAATACAATTTTTTTTCATATTTTTGTTCTGAGAATATACAGTTCATATACTTTGATTGATTTTTGCAGTATAATGAAGTGTGAGATGATTGAGAATCGTTTGATAGTGTGGAGTATTGAGGATTCTCGCAAGCTTTTCAGCAGCGGATACTATGGCAAACCAATTGGAATTCCAAAACCAAAGCCTGATGAGATTGATGTTCCACTGATTTTAGATTTGATTGAAGGGTTGTACTTGTTTGAGAATAAAAAAATATCAATTTACAAGGACAAGAAAAAAGTTACAGTAGATGAGATGATAGAAATTTGCAAAAATGAATATCATGACTTTGAGAAAAAATATTTGGTTTACAAAAACTTTCGAGATAAAGGATACATTATCAATCCAGGAATAAAGTTTGGATGTGACTTTGCAGTATACGAGAAGGGACCTGGAATTGATCATGCACCATTTTTAATTCAAGTGTACAACAGAAAAGACCCAATCACATCAACTGCAATTGTATTGGCAGGACGTCTTGCAACAACAGTGAGAAAACAATTTATTTTAGCTATACCCAAGGGTAAAGACAAAGTTGACTTTTTAGCGCTTGATTGGTGGAAGGCCTAAACTTGTTTTATGTGACCTGCAATACGGTCATAAATCCAGAACAATTCTTCTGAGACTCCAAAGTCTAGATGATTTTTCCATTTGTTTCTGATTCTTACTGCACCTTCAGTTGGCTCTACAATAATGTCCGCATCTTTGACGGATTGTTTTGCAATCATTTCATTGAGTTCGGTATCCTCATTAAGGCGCTCAGCTAGACTGCCAGAACCATTCCACTCTACTTTGGTCACAGTCTTTGATGCAAAATGACCCTGAGTAGTTAGCTTTGTTCTTGCAAGATAATTTGCAACTGCACGTCCTGTATCTTTTCGTACAATAAAATGGGCTTGGAATCTGTTTTCTGCTCCCCATGGAAGTGGATTTGGATCTTGCATTTTTAGCCCTTTTGAATAATTTGTATTACGTCAATATTTGAGTTCTTAACTTCAAGGCACCCCTTATTTGTAACCATACGAGGAGTTTGAGAGAAATATCTACTGTAATAATCACCATGTTCTACATCTACTGTTCCAATTTCTTTTGCTTCTGATTCTACCCCAATTTCTGAGAGCATGTCTACAAATTTTTGAGGCCAAGTCTTGTAAACAAATGTGTCAGACTCTGTATCGTGCACAAAATCCCTAGAATTCTACCCACAAATAAAGATATCAAGATAATTCAAACCTCAAAATTTTAACATTTCAATACGGTCTATCACGCAATTCATGACAATCACACAAACATCCGTTCTGACATTTCATCCTTTTACAATCCGAACAGATTTTTTTATTCCAGTATGATGCGATATTCATGTATAATTTTTTAATGGCACAAAATTAAGGTTTTGAAAAACCTGAAAACGAGGGCAAAGCAGAAAGGAAAATAAAATGTTCTGATCGCTAATTAATTTACAAAATCAAATTTTGCCAAAACTAAATTCAGGTCAGTCTGGAGCCCAAGAATATTAGGAGACGTGAAATGACCCTATTTCCAACTATCAAAATAAATAAGACTTTGAGACTGTTGAGTTATTATGTTAAAATTTCAAGGCAAAACAGCACTAATTACTGGTAGCGGTACTGGCATTGGTCAGGCAATTGCCAAAAAATTTGTAGAAAATGGCGCAAGTGTAGTAATCCTAGGCAGAAGGCCAGAACCTCTTCAAGAAACCTCAACTATGCTTGAGACGATAATTGTAGAAAAAAATAGTGGTGCCAATGTCAAGATTTTCTCAGGTGTAGATGTTGCAGACGAATCTGCCATGACTGCAATGTTTGATGCTCTTAAAAATGAAAATATCACAATAGACTTTATCATAAACAATGCAGGAGTTTCAGGTCCTGTTACTTGTTTTGCAAATGCACCACTAGATGATTTTAAAAGTACAGTTGCAATTCATTTGACTGGAACATTTTGGGGTTCAGTGCAATCACTAAAAGTTTTGAAAGAAGGTGGAAAGATAATCACAATCTCAACTTTCTTCACAGAAGAACGCCCACTAGAGCAAAGACCATACAGATTCCGAAGCCCATATACAGCTTCACAAGGTGCAAAAAACAGACTAGCCGAATGTATGTCATGGGAGTTAACTGATAAAGGAATCATATCCATTGCAACAAACCCTGGTCCCGTGCATTCAGATAGGATTTACAAGACAGTTTATCCTAAAGCAGCGTCAGAATTCATGAGAGTTAGTGGTTTTGAAGACCTAACACCAGTTGAAGTGGATGCAGCTAACAAAGAACTATTATCATTACTTGGAGAAAATGATGAAACTGTAAAGAAAGGAATATCAGATGCAGCCCAAAAGTTATCTCAACAAAATGGCAAAGATGCTGCCAAATTAACTGAGACCCTTAAAAATCTACTAAACAAGATTCAAAGCATTGCAGAAAAGGTTCAAACAAATACTTCCCACATGATTGCAAACCAAGAATTCCTATCGCAATCACAAGTTGCAGAGTCTGTTCTTAATTTGTGTGATGATGAGATTGCAAAAATAATTAACGGTAAAGTAATTCCAGGGGACAGAGTATTTTATCCAGTAAAACCACATGTTGGAACCACAACACCAGGAGTTCACCAGCCAGACTTTACAGGAAGATCCATAGTCTTTACAATTGATGGTACAGACAAGGTAGATTCAGAACGTGTCCAGTATTTGGCCTCACATATAGAGAAAAATGGAGGAAAAGTTGCCTGCTTCATATCAGAATCCACGCCTAAAGAGATTCAAGATGCGATTAGCGGTAAATTCCACTCACATATTGTAAATATCAAAAATCCTGAGGAGATTGCAAAATGGTTAAACACTGCAAACACCAACTTGGGCAAAATCCTTGCAGTAGTTCATGTTACAGGGAACCTACCAGAAATTTCAAAACTAACAGAACTAACAAGAGCAGGGTGGGATGAATTAATCGAAAAATTTATCACAACTCCAGCTACTGTTGCACAAAAAACCTTTGAGCAGTTTGTTCCAGGCGGTGCAAAAGACCCAAGATTATACAAAGATGCTCAGGGTGCAATGATGATCATTGGACCAGACTTACCATCAGGAAGAAAAGTTTCAGGAACTCAAAGAGCTCAAGTAGAAGTTTTCCGCGGGGCACTAAGGCCGTTTACCACCACAGTAAACCAAGAGCTTAGCGATGTGTTAAAATCTAAAATCAGAATGTTTTCAGTATTTCCAGGTTCTGTCGCAGGTGCAGATCCAAACAATGAAAATATTGCACAGGCCTTGAATTTCCTAGTATCTGACAATGCGGCTTCATCAGCTGAAGTTACATTTTGTGTTGATGAAGCAAGATAAGAATGAAAAAATTCAAAGAATTCAGAGTGGGAGACAAATTTTTTTCCACATGTAGTATTTCTGAAGATGAGCTTGATGAATACTTTAGATTCTCCAGGGTGAAAAATGCATTTTTAGAAGAGTTTGGAAGCAAAAAACAAAAGATGGTTTCAGGAAGAGCAGCTCTATCTAGAATGGAAGGGGAGTTTACCCGACTAAATCAAATTTATGGAAACCACATCATCTTTATTGGGACAGACGGTGATCCAGAATGGGACAACAGAAGCACGAGATTTCTAAAACCACTACATGCAGACGAGGTTCTAAAATTACAATATACAATTTCAGGAAAAGAAGACATTGATGAGGACTATGGAAAGATTGCAGTGGATTTTGAGGGGGCAAACCAAGAAGGGGAAACGGTTTTGGTATCTCGTAAAAATCTTTACAGAATCAAAAAATAACCATCAAGATAAAATTAAAACCGGAGAGCCGACATGTCTCTCCAGCCCCTAGTAAGTTGAAACCTAGAAGACAAACCAATATTGCAAAATTAGTATAAAAGCAAAGTATCTATTTTGAGCCTAAATTAGTTATTAATCAAATATAGATTGTTGGAGAGAGAATCAAAGAACATTTTGATTGCAGCTGCAATAATTACAACTGAAACAATAATTTGCAAAAATCTTTCTTTGATGTCAACTGAAAGTCTTGCGCCAACTAATCCCCCGACAAATGAACCGGCCGAAAGAAGCCCTGCTTGCAAAAAATCAGAATGACCAAGAATTGTATGCACTGCAACTCCTGAAAATGATGCAAATAACAAAATTAATTGAGATGTCGGAGCTGCCTTTTTCATGGCCATACCCATTCCAGCTACCATCAATGGAACAAAGATAATCCCACCACCAATTCCAAAAAATGCAGATATTATTCCAGCAAAAAAGCTAGCACTTACTGCAAATATCATCATTTGTTTTGAAAAGTTTACTTGAGCGTGTTCTATTTTTTTTCTCACAAAGATATAGATTGCAGATGCAATTAACACAAATCCAAACAATATCTTGAAGATTTCAGGTGCCACATTACTTGATACGTATGCACCCAAAACAGTTCCAGGAATTGTTAGCAACCCAAGCTTTACACCTAAAGAATACTCAATTCTCTTTTGTCTAGAATAGGATATTGTTGATGCAACTGCATTGCTAAATGCTGCAAAAAGACTATTACTTGCAGCAAGCGTTGGAGAGAATCCAAAAAAAGTCAGAATTGGAACAACAATAATTCCGCCTCCCAATCCAATCATTGAACCTAATACACCTGCAGCAAAACCTAATGGAACAAGCCAGAGTTGATCAATCATAGCAAACGTTCATCAAATAATCTTATTGTATATTATATCTTGGATTCACACAGGAATGATAAATTTCCACAAATAACCTTCTGTGTTTGTTGTAATCTCCAATAGCATATTCTTTTGAGTAAGACCACTGATTTCAGATTTACTTGTTATTCTTTTGGCTTCCAAATGATGGTTCTTTGCAGCATCAATCCAATCTGAAACAGTTTCAAATCCTCCTGGTTTTTCATCTTCCCAGCACTCACAAACAGTAGTTTCTATCATGGTTCTGAAAACAGCCTTGATTTCGTCTATTTGAGAAATTGTAGGGCTTGCCTGAATTACTCCAATGACATACCATGGTTCAGATGGAGATCCAACCATATGGATATTTCCCAAGTACCTTCCTTCTGAATCTAAAAGCTCAGTAGATGTGCAATACTCTATCGAGTTTTGTAATTTCTCATCTGAAAAAAATGTACAGTACTGTTCAATTGAAAATCCATTTAGTTTGAGAGGAGAAGACATTCGAATTTGCTTTGAATCAAGAGCAGATTGCAGTTGTTGGTTTGTCTCAGAATATGAAACAGATAATGATTCAGGTCTTGCCTCATCGCTTTGTGGAATCATCAACGCTACTGAAATTATTATGGCCACAATCCCTATACTGACAGGAATCAAAGGCTTTTTGTTCATTTTTCTAATAATTTACATTTCCAAGATAAGGCTTTGCAATTCTAAATCGATATGATGTCAAGTTTGGATTCTTTTGTAACGCCAAACTGTTCAACAAACCCTGCAGTTACCTCAAGAATATACATTGCCTCTCCGGAGGGGACGATGCTCTGACAAGCCATAATTTCAGTAGGGGTCTCACATGGAGGAATGTCCTCTTCAATGTGCACAACATTGCCATCAGCATCAAACCAAATCATATCAAGTGCAAACTGCATGTTTAGCATCCATAAAGAGTAAATCCCAGGTTCGTTGAAAACAAAGATCATCCCTTGATCATATGGCAACTGATCTTGAAACATCAAGCCACGTATTCGTCTTGATTCATTATCTGCAATTTGTACCTCAAGAACCGTATCATCAACCTTGATTGTACCCCTAGGAAACTCTACTGATTCTAATTTACTATCACTTGGAATAGACAGCAGCCCCACAATTCCAATGATTACTGCAGCTGCTGCAATTGGAATCAGAGCTTGAGTTCTTGTAGTCACATTCTTTCTTGATTTTTGCCTTTTAAAATAGCTTAACTAGTTTTGAAAATTCAAACTTGGTTAATTTGTATGACACCTTTTTCTACAAGGTATTTTATTCCCTTGATAAAATCATCTTCTTCGATTAAATCATCTGCCCACCATTTTGCATTATTTTTTACCCATGATGGCACGTCTTTATCCATCCAGGATGCAGGGTAAGGTAAATCTGGGATTGAAACAATTTTTTGTACAATAAGATATTCCATTGCCTGAGTGAAGGCAGCATCATTAATTTTGCCATCAGACCACCATTTTGCATTATTTTTTATCCACTCTGGAACAATTTTGGGGTCAGGTGAAGGATTCTTGTTTAATGCAAGGTTAATCTTAAGAGAATTTTCTGAAGTAAATTCAGAAAGAATGGTCTGCCCGCCAGTCATTATGCTAAAGTGAGAAGCCTCTTTAGGAATTGGTTGAAACATGACTCCATTTACCTCAATTTGCACATCATGTGATTGTCTTTCTGCAATCATCATTGGTAATGAAACAGAACCACTGACTGCATGTTTTGTTGTAGGTCCAAAAACAGTATGACCATTTTTGGATACAGTAATTGTGTAATCAACATGCTCTTGAATACTTTTTTTACTAGGATTTACAAAATCAAAATTAAGTAATACATTTCGTTTAGTTTCCTCTGGAGCAATGTATTTGTTTTTTTGTTCAAAAGAAAAAGTGTCTTTTGCAGCTTGATTTTCCGATCCATATCTTGCAATTACAGTATATTTTCCAAATTCACTGAGATTTTCAGAGTTTGCAGGAATTGTGAATTGAAATTGTTTAGTGTTGTCGATAGTTAATTTTTCTATGGATATTACATCCCCATTTGGTCCAATCATCATCAAATTAATTTCTTGGCCAAAAAGAATTTCCTCAACGCTTCCAGATATGTTAATTGTATCACCTTCATGATAAATGAATTTTTCAATTTCAAATGTTATGGGATTTTCTTGACCATAAACAAAAGGCAAGGACATACCAAATACAATTGCAATTATTACAAAGCCCGATTTCTTCAAGTGTAGACTAGTACCTGAAAAGATTATTTAATAATAATTAACTGTCATATACATTCTTAACAAAATCATATACAATTTTTTTTATTGTTAATTTTTTTTATTACAGGATTTTTTTGTATTTGTTCTATTTGCTTCTAAAAAATTTTGAGGTTTTTATAAATCAGGAATCATTTTTCTTAGAAATGAGTGGATTTTACGCACAAAATAGGCTATGGTAGGGATTGTTGAGTTAATTGCTTTTGAATTTCATCTACAATTGAAACTTGTTTTGAGGATTCAAATTCAAATGGAATTTTAAATCCTGTTAATTCAAAATAAGCAACTCCCTTAATCTCAACATCAATAATTCCATTGTTGTTGATTATCGATTCGATACTTGGACTGAGACTTTTTTTTTGAAAATTTTGAGTTACGTTGATTTGTTTTGCTTCTCCGGGATTAATTGTAGCATCTATTACGCTGCTTCCGGTTCCAATGTATATACCATTAATTGATAAATCATACTCTAATTCTGGAATGTAAACTGGTAATAGTCCGTTATTTGTTAATTCAAAAACCAATCCAAGTTCAATTCCTGCAATCACATCTAATGCAGCAGATAACCAATTTCCTGACAAAACATCCAATCCCAATGTAATCAAGTATGATAAGGACAAAGTTTCCAATTCCACGTTAACAGAAGAGATGTCCTTAAAAGAGGCACTAATCTGGGTGTAAGAAAATGCAACAAGCCCTAAAATAATTAAAACAACAGATAATACAATTAGGGAAATTATGATGATTGATTTTTTCAACAGAGTTTAGTCATTAGTGAAAAAATTAAGTGTATAGAAAAAAAGAAACCAAGGCCAATCACTGGGGCGATAGGGAGAGTGCTTGATTCCTTTTTTGTTTTTCAAGCATAGTATTTATCCAAATTTCCAAATATGCACCAAATTAAAAGACAGATCAAAGAAATTTCTAAAATATGAAACAAAAAACTTAGAAGTTTTATCCTGAGAAATCATAGGTTTCACATGGATCTGAAAATCGGGTGTACCGGATGGAGTTATGATGGATGGTCCGGTACTTTTTATCCAAAAAAACTCCCAAAATCAGGCTGGCTTCAGTACTATTCTAGAATTTTCCCCATAACTGAGATAAACTCCACTTTTTATAGAATACCTGATCAGAGCATTACAAAAAAATGGAATTCAGAAACACCAGCTGAGTTTTCCTTTACTGCAAAATTCCCATCAATAATCACTCATGAAAACAAATTAAAAAATGTGAAAGAGCATGTCTTTAGATTTTTATCATCACTTACACCAATGTATGAAAAGATTTTAGCTCTAGTTTTGCAACTCCCTCCTTCACTTTCATTTGAAGAAGCAAGACCAAATCTAGAGGAATTATTTTCTTACTTGCCTGATGATTTCAAATACCCAATTGAGGGAAGACACAAATCATGGTTTACAAAAGAAACATTAGATTACCTTAAAGGAAAAAACCATTGCCTCGTATGGAATGAAGTGCAAGGAATAGAAAATCCAGCGATGATTACTTCAGATTATGTGTACATCAGATTAATTGGAGACAGGAGCATTCCAGAATCTGATTTCGGTAGAGTTTCAATCAACAGAGAAGAATCAATTCAAAAATGGTCAGAAAAACTTAAGAAGGTTGAAGACAAAGTAGGTCTTGCGATGGTAATGACAAATAATCATTTTGAAGGGTTTGGACCATCAACTGCAAATACTTTGAGAGCAAAGTTAGGGCTAAAAGAGTTAATCTGGGAAGAAAAAAAACAGCAAAGATTAGAATTCTAGTTTTCAAATGGTTCAAAAATTGATTTGCAACATTCCTCAAGTAGTTCAGAGTATTTTTTTGCATCATATTTTTTTGCAAACTCAATTGATTCTACACGATGAGAGATTTTTCTAGAATAATCACTTATCACATAACGGATTTTTTGTCCGGGTTCAATTGTCTTCCCTTCCCATTTTAGTTGGTTTAGGACATCTGCTTGTATGGTACGGCTCTTGTGCTGGCCTGTGCCCCTAGTAACTCTGTTTGTAAAGGCCAGATCTTCA
>JASFUC010000020.1:0-14384 GCA_050050475.1 Nitrosopumilaceae archaeon | reverse complement strand
TTTTCCATATCTGATAAATCCACTTTTGGGTATAGCATTTAGCAAGCAATTAAACAAAAAAGAACAAAATTAGATTATTCTTCATCCACATCTGCAGCCTCACTAGAACCTACGTCTAGCAATTCTAAGGATTTTAATTCAAATTGATATATTGCTACCATTTCTATCTCTTTTTCTTTCTGTAGATACTCCGTTACCTTTTTGCTCAAGGGAGCTTTGTGTTGATCAAATGTAAATTCATAAACTACACCTCTCTCCAAATCCGACGCCTTGATTTTTTTAGGTAAATCCATCGTGACAATATGTCTTCCATCCTCTACTGGATCGTATAACTGAGTATCTATCTTATTATCGGCATCATAAATTTCTAAAATATATCCAGTTCTTGTCAGTTCTTCAGGTTTCTTGAATTTTGCATTTTGAATTTCGTCTGAAACCCAATCAGGAATTTCATCTTTCTTTTTTACCATAGATATCAGATCTAGCTTAGCTCTTTTTCTTTTTTACTTTTTTGCCACCATTCTAGGTAATCATCTTGTTTGTCTTCTCTAGTTTTTTCTCTTTGATTCAATTTATAGCGTATATCTGAGACTTGTTCTCTTGTAGCATACAGTCCACATCGTTTACAAATGAAATGCTTTGTTGCAGAATCCATTTTCATTGGAAAATCAATCTCATCGAATAGTTTGAATAAATCGTCCCTTTGCCTGTCTTCCTCTGGAGTTTCAGCTTCATATTTTTCTTGGATCTTCTTTTTCTCTCTTGCAGTACATTCTGGACAGTTAGGCACTGTTGATCTGGCTTAATTTTTTCCATAAAAGCCTTCCCACCTACTTTGATCGATAATTATGAGGTCTGACACGCGGATTTTATCGTCATCCCTTTCGGTCAGTTCGCCCATCGAACTCCCGCGTGCCAGATAATTAAATTTCAAAAAATAATCCTTTATCTCTTTTCTTCTAAAATTTCAGATGCAATTTTGGCGGTATTTTCTGCTCCATTAGGAGCAAAATTTCGAGAAAATTCCAATAAACTACCCTCAAAACTCTCATGGTTTTCCTTAATTTTGCCTATTCCTACAATAACCTGATTTGTATTTTTGGCTAAGATCCCCAGACTTTTATTTTCAGCCCATTTGATATTGTTTTCATGCTCATCATAAATGGGAATTCCAATTATTGGCTTACTGTATCCCCCAAGTATTTCACCCATTACTGTATGTGAGCCATTCACAACTGCATATTTGCAATAATTTAGAACTGTATCTTTTTCTTGTTCTGAAAGATAACCAATATCAATTTGTATCCAATCAATTTTCTTTTCAAAGGCTTCTGATATACTGAATCTTTTTCCATTTTTAGCCAAAACAGAATCTATAGATGGTTCATCTCTAGCATGAGAAATTATTCTTTTTTCATTTTTCATTTCATTTTTATGAAAAACCTGTTCATATCTTTCACCAGTCCCATCATTGGTAGATTTATTTCCAGTTCTCATCCAGTAACCAAATTCAGAATTCTCAATAATTTTTTCAAGGTCTGAACGAGAATTGCTTTGTATAATTTTTTTATGGGTAAAATGACCTACATAAGAAACTTTTTCAAGTACTTGCTTGTTGAAATTCAAATTTAAATCACATAAAGTATAAGGTGGAGGAGAATCAGCAACTATGATTTTAGTTGCTTTGGCAATTTGTTTTGCAATAAAATAAAGTGAGGGATAAAAATAAGATCTTGATTTATACAATTTTGGTCTATATTGATTTGTTATGAAAAGACTTGGTATATCACGATTTTTAGCTAAAATATTAGAGCCCATATCACCATCATTGATCACCAAATCAAATTTTTCTTTATTATACAATTTTCTTTCTTCTCTCAAGTAATCAGCAATTTGATTTACCAAAGGTGGGTTTCCTCTAACCGATAATAGAAAATTTAACATTGATAATGATACACTTGGACCAAATTTCCCATCTATTGGGGTAGGCATCAAAATATTATGAATTCTTTCTTTTTGGTCTGGAAACTTTTTTAATAATTTCTGGAAAACAGGTTCCTTGCTGGAAAAATGCACTTCAATTTTGTTTTTCATATTTTCCAAAAATGCATCATGAAATCTCATCATGCGTGAGTAATGACCACTTCCCCATGGATAAATAAACTCACCAACTTTGTACATGAAAAGAAATCTAATGATGCCGTTTAAAATTTCACTGATTTTCTTCTAATGAATCTAAAATATCATGCACATTATTTGGCCCTACAGTCACATTCACAGTTTTCTTAGTTTTTAATGCAGTTTTTACATCTTTTTCAGAAATCTTAGGAATTTCTTTAAAATCCATTTTAATGACTTTACTCATTTTGGGTATTTGTGATTCTAATCCAATTTCTTTTGCATCATCAAATAATTCACTATCTACTCCACTTAGTGGTATTAATGGAAGTTTATCATTTTGAAATATATTCTTCATAGCAAATTCGGAGATGTTTTGGGAGAAAGTCAAGGGAGAAAATCCTAATGAAACAAAAGTCAAATTATTTGTCTTGGCTACATGGAGCATGATTTCAATTACTGTGTTTAGGAAAATAGCATAATCTTTTGTACTAGAAGACCTTGATTTTATTTGAAAAAAATCTAACGTGATTTTTTCTTTTACAAGCCTAGGAATTACTTGATTAATTGTTTTCACCAAGTTCATTAGTTCTGAATTTTTTCTATAACAGACTATGAATTTTGAGTCAAAACCTTGCTTTATGGTTTCATAACAGGATATTGCAGATAACTCATCATAAACACAACAAACGGTATTTTGTTTAGGCGAATTGAATGTTATTCCACCATTTCCTTTATCTATAAAAATACAGATGTATGCATTGTTCTTGGTCAAATAAGTATAAAGTAATTTGTCATAATTCTCTTCCGTTCCCGGTCTTGATCCTAAATTTGATTTTTCTTCAATTATAGAGGAAGTAGCAGCGATTTCAACATCCTTTGTAAAAAATCCTTTAGAATATCCTTCCACTTTAACTAAAAATTTTTCTCCCTTTAATAGTAAATTTCCCCCTATTGAAGTAATTTCAGATACAATTGTTTTGAAATCATTTTTAACTTGTCTGGCTATTGCAACTTTTTCAATTCCAAATAGTAAATTTATGGCTGAAGATGAGAAAACAGGATCTCCTGAATCAACTAAAATCACATCACCATCCCGTTTTACAGATTTGAATTCTTGGTTTCTAATTTTTAAAATTTTTTTGATATTTGAAATTAGTTGTGGAATTTTATTTTTTGAGAATATTGTTGGAAAGACTACCACATAAGAAACTTCTTTCATATTTTTTTTGAAAATTGCTTGTTTATAATTTAGGACAAGGTAACTGGGTAATCAATATAAAACAACTAGAGTTGATAATAGTCATATGCCTAAATTCTCTCAAAAAGAACTTGATGAAATCAACCCCAGTCTAAAAACCGCCGAAGATGCTTTGCAATGGGCATCAGATAATTTACATCCAAAAGTATCTAAAGCCTCAAGCTTTGGGGCAGAAGACTCTTTATTGATTGATATGATGACAAAGATTAATCCTAAATTCCGATTTTTCACTTTAGATACTGGAAGATTACCAGAAGAAACTTATGATGTTATGGATAGATTATCAAAAAAATATAATGTAAAATTTGAAGTGATGTTTCCTGATGCACAAGAAGTAAAAGAAATGGTTGAATCAAAGGGAATCAATTTATTTTATGACAGTGTTGAAAACAGAAGACTTTGCTGTGGGATAAGGAAAGTAAAACCACTACGAAAAATGCTTTCCACATTAGATGGTTGGATAACTGGAATTCGAAGAGATCAAACCTCTACTAGAGAAAATGCAAAGATGCTTGAAATTGATGAAAAATATGATGGAATAGTAAAAGTGAATCCATTACTTGATTGGAATTGGGACCAGGTATGGAAGTATATCAAAGACAATAATGTTCCTTACCATTCTCTTCTTGACAAGGGATTTCCAAGTATTGGATGTGAACCATGTACACGGGCCATTAGTGAGGGTGAAGATTTAAGAGCGGGTCGTTGGTGGTGGGAAAATGATGAAACAAAAGAATGTGGATTACACATGCCAGAGGAAGTATAATAATGAGTAATGAGCAAATCAAACCCCACGGTGGAGTTTTAATAAATCGAATAAACAAAATTGACGCTTCTGGAATGTATTCAATTTCAATTTCAGAAGATCTTGCAAATGATGTTGAAAATATTGCCGATGGAATTTTTAGCCCTTTGGAAGGATTTTTGGGACAGCAAGACTTTGAAAGTGTGGTTGCAAAGGGAAGATTGTCAAACGGTTTGGCTTGGACAATCCCCATTGTTTTAGATGTAGAGGAGTCCATTGCAAATAAATTAAAAGAAGAAGGTGATGTACTACTAAAAAATCATCAGGGACTAGGTGTAGCAGTTTTACATGTAGAAGAAACTTTTTCTTTTGATAAAGAAAAGACTGCAAATGGTGTTTATGGGACTAATGATACTTCCCATCCAGGAGTAGCCAAAACTATGGCCATGAAGGATTTTCTGGTTGGCGGTAAAATTGATTATATTCAAAGGCCTGAAGATACAGAAATTAGAAAAAATAGATTAACTCCTTTACAAACCAGAGAAGCGTTTTCTCAAGCAGGATGGAAAACAATATGTGCATTTCAAACAAGAAATCCTCCACATGTCGCACATGAAATGCTACAAAAGACATCAATCACTACAAGAGACGGCGTCTTTGTAAATCCAATCATTGGAAAGAAAAAATCTGGAGATTTTGTTGATGAAGTAATTATAAAATGCTATGAAACTATGATTCAAAATTATTATCCTGAAAACAGATGCAAACTTGGAACATTACATACAGAAATGAAGTATGCGGGTCCAAAAGAAGCAATTCATCATGCAATCATGAGACAAAATTATGGCTGTACGCATATCATTATTGGCAGAGATCACGCAGGAGTAGGAAAATTCTATGATCCTTTTGCAGCACAAAAAATATTTGATGATTATCCAGAATTAGACATAAAACCTGTATTCTTCCCTGCATTTTTCTACTGCAGAAAATGCCTTACATATACAAATCCCAAGGCATGTCCACACGACAATGATGCTAAAGAGCAAATTAGCGGTACTGCATTAAGAGAAATGATCCAAAATGGTCAAGCACCATCCGAATTTATCCTAAGACCTGAGGTAGCAAAGGTAATCTTGGATTATCCACATCCCTTTGTTGACTAGATATTTATTCAATCGATAAACTATCTTGTTTATGAAATATCTAATTACATTAATCATACTCTCAGGATTTTTTGCATCGGCCTTTGCTCAAGAAGAAGTAAAAAATCCATCAATTATCATCAATACACTTGAAATTCCTTTCGAAGATTTTAACACTATTTCCCGTGATGCTATAGTCTTTGAATTAGAAGAGAGTCACGCAATTAGTTGGAATATTACAATCGATAACAATCTTGTATACGCAAACCCTGATGGAAATGCAGTTTTGAAACTTTACGATAAAAATTCTGATAAATTCATTGAGGTAGGAATGGGTGGTCCACCTGATGAAAAATTTTGGGTTGCAGTAAATGCTGAAAAAGAAGGATACGTTATAGTACAAAGTGATATTGAAAGAGGTTGGTATCCTGGAGCAAAAGTTTCTCTTTCATATACAGAACGAGGAGGTTTAACGGTAAACAATGGAGTAAGAATTACAGTATCTAGCCTTAACATTGGCTCATTTGAGGTAGGTTCCTACTCAGTTCATGGAATGGAGAGTCCAAACGATCCACCAGCTGTAAAATCAGGTGCGATGATAGTTGAATTCCTTTCCGGGGACCCTTCACAAAATGTATTTGCATTATTCCCATTTTATCTTGCAGCAGGAATAGGTACTCTTGTAGGTGTTTTGTATTTGACTAAGAAACGCTCCTAGATGAAAAATACTTACAACTGTTTTTAATTTTACATACTTCACACATAGGGGATATTGGTTTGCATATATTTTGTCCATACATTACAAATGTATCATTTATTTCAAGCCAAAATTTTTTAGGTATTTTTTTCATTAATTCCAATTCTGTTTCTTCTGGAGTTTTGGTATCTACTAATCCTAATCTGTTCGAAATTCTATGAACATGAATGTCAACTGGTATGGCAGGTTTATCAAAGGCATAAACTAAGACACAATTTGCAGTTTTTCTACCTACGCCTGGAAGTCCAACCAATTTTTCAAGATCATCTGGAACCTTCCCCTTGTATCTCGAATCAATTATTTTGGCAACTTCGATAATTCTTTTCGCTTTGACGTGGTAGAATCCAATTGATTTAATTATCTTTTCAACATCTTTTAGATTGGCACTTGCTAATTCTTTTGAATTTTTATATTTTGAAAATAATACTTTGACAACTTTTGTGGTACTTTCGTCTTTTGTCCTTGCAGATAAAATAGTTCCAATAAGAATGCTAAAAGGTCCTCCAGTTTCTGCCTCATGCAATTCTCTAAGGGCCGTCATTCTTGGCGGATTAACTGAATTCATGGTTTTCATCATTCCTTGCAAGATTCGTTTCATTTCTATCTGATTTTTTACGTACAAGTATTATATCTGTAATAACAAATCAAACATGATGGAGTTAACAAAAGAAGAAGAATCTGCCCTAAAAGGAGAACAGGGCGAAATTATGGAGATGGCATACCGAATTTTGGTGGCAACTGGAGAAGCTACTGATGCTGAAAAACTTATTCCAATTGAGTGGGCCCATCTTTCTGGAGTTAATTATAACACAATTGGAGATGCAGGAGAAGAATTTCTTGCAAGTGTTAGTAAAGATGCTCGAGTTAAGGTAAAAACCAGTCTTAATCCAATGGGGTTTGATATTGATAATGTTACAAATTATAATTTAGATGATAATTTTATCTCAAAACAACTTTCCATAAAACAATCTTATGAAAACATGGGCGTAATTCCATCCTTTTCTTGCATTCCATATGAAATTTTTGATATTCCACAAGAAGGGACTCAAGTATCATTTGCTGAAAGTAATGCAGCAATTCATGCTAACTCTTTTGATAACTTGAAAACTAACAAAGAAAGTGCCTTTAGTGCACTTGCAAGTGCTCTAACCGGAAAAAGTCCATACTCTTCACTAAGAAAAGAAGAATCCTCTAAACTTACCATTAGAATGAAGGTTGAGAATCCCAGTGAACTCACCTATGGAATGTTAGGATTTTTTGCTGGTAAAGTTGGAAATGAATCAGTAAATATTTCCGGAATCGGCCAAATGGATCGTCGTAGCTGTAAATCTCTATGTGGTGGAATGGGAACATCTGGAACTTGTGCAAAATTCAATTTTAATGAGAATGATTCAGAATCTGAAGTTATTGATTTTGATGAAAAAGAAATGAATGAAGTGTACGATCAATTAAACACAGCAGAAAAAGGTGACCTCATAACACTTGGTAGTCCTCAATTAGGATTAGAAGAAATTTCTGATCTGATCACCAAGCTAAAGGGGCGTTCATTCAAAAAAAGATGTATGGTATTCTGTCCTAGAGCCGTAAAAGAACAAGCTACAAAATTAGGACATACAGGTAAATTGGAAAAAGCTGGATGTGAAATTCTTTCTGATTGTTGCACTTGTCTTACACCTCTAATCAAAAAAGATGAAGTTGATGCTGTAACCACAAATAGCATTAAAGGTGCATATTATCTGAAAAATTCTAACGGTGTAGATGTTAATTTAAAATCATTATCTCAAATAATTGAAGATGAAACCAAATGAGAAAAATTTTGGTAAAAGGCAAAACTCAAGGTAAAATTCTCAAATCAGAAAATCCAATTAATTTTCTTGGATCAGTAGATAAAAAAACTTCTGTAATAAGTGATGCACATCACGATCTATTCAAAAAGTCTCTCAAAAATTCCATCTTAGTTTTTCCATCTGGAGTAGGTAGCAGTGTTGGAGCATACACAATCTATTCTATCAAGTCCAACAATTCAGCACCACTTGCTATGGTTTGTCAAAAAGTGGATCTTACAGTTGCTACTGGGTGTGCACTTGCAAACATTCCTTTAATCACAGTTACAGACAAAGAGTTTTCTTCACTTAAAACTGGAATGGAAGTTCTACTAGATACAGAATCTCCTAATCCAATAACTTTTCTTGAATAATTTCTCCCATAGGTTCGATTTCTTTAAAAACAATGCCCTGAAATTTCTGAAATTCAGTTTCTTTGTTTTTCCAATAATCATTAGGTAACCCTGCCTTTTCACATGTATGTTCAAAAAATTCTTTTTCATTCCATCCGTATTCAACTGGAACTTGAGGCAATAACAAACCAGAATTATATCCGAATTTCACAATTAGACCGTCCTGACCAATTTTGATTTTTGAAGGATATTCATTCGGATCTTTTACATCAATTTTTTTAGGGGGGGTGAGAACTGTTACCTCAAAAGTAATTGAATCCAACTCTTCAAATTTTACTGGAGGAAATCTTGGATCTTCTGTAGCTGCAGCAATTGAAGCTTCTTCTAGTGCATCAAACAATTTTTTATCTGGAAGGGGATATCCTATACAACCACGTAATCCTAGTGGATTATTCAAAGTTACAAAAACTCCAGATTTGAACGAGAAATTATCTTGAAAATTCTTTTCTAAAATTAATCTTGTACCATCTTTAAGAAATTCAGTAACAATTCTTCTGGCAGATTTTACAAGAGTTTTACCGTCGCTTTCTGTAATTATTATGTCATCTTTCATTTAACTCACTTACAAATTTCTGTAGGTTTCTAATATGAGAGCCTTCCCAAAAAATTTTTCCACAGTTTTCACAATCCCAAAACTTTTCATTTTGTTCTAAAATTTTGACTGGTATTTTGTTCTTTACATTGTCCTTGTTAACAGATTTTGTTTTAGTATTACACAAAGGACATCGTGCCCTATCCCCATTAATTTCAATTATGTTCAAATTTAGTTTATCAATTATTTCACGAAATTGTTTGGTCTCTTCGTTTTTTTCTAAAAATATAGAATTTATTTCAAGTTTTAAGGCCTTTTTAACAAGATTTTCATCTCGCGAAATTATTATTCTTTGTTCCTTTCTTGCTAAATTGATCAAATCGTCATCTTGAATATCTGACTCATACCTGGAATCATATCCCATTAACCGTAATTTTTTAGCAATGTTTCCTAACATAGCATCTACAAAAAATATTGGGTTATTTTCATTATCATATTGCATCCCCATATCCCACTTCTTTAATTTGACTTTGTCCAGCTGGTAAAGCTCGAACAAAATCATCAATACTGATTGGTTTTGTTATTTCTTCTTCAAGCTTAGAAAACTCCATCTTAATTTTTTTTGCAGCATCAACCATATCCAAACCATGTGGCTCAATAATTGCATAACAAATTGAATTTTTTTTAATTGTCTCAGGGGGACCTGAGGTCAAAAGATAGTGATCATCCTGTGGGATAATACCTACTGCTAGTCGCAATGAAGGTATATTTACAAAGTTTCTTTTTCCTTCAATAGTAAAGGAACCTTTTGGAAGAAATTGTCCAGAAGGTGCTGACTTTTTTACTTGTTCGGGATTTACCCAAAAAGCGCTTAATCCATGCATTCCTTCTCTCCAAGCTCTACTAAAACAAACTGTAGCATGAGCAACTTCATCCATACTTTTTTTAGTTGGTTTTTCAGCATCTTTTAAAATAAAAAATGGTGAACCAAAAATATCACCATGAAATATTTTATCATTTTTTTTGAGATGCTTTCTTACAACTGCAGAATTAGATGGAGCATCCCTTCCACCAATAGCCAGCATTCCATCAGAAGTAAAAAACCACCTGTATCTCTCATACCAATTTTTTTTCCTCACTTCTGCTACCAAAATTTCATTTTGTTGTGCACTTGATTTATTCTTCAATTTTTCAAGTTTTTTCTTTGTCTTTTCTTTAATCTGCTCAATTGATTTTATCGCACCAGATTGTCGTTTTGCTTCATTAAACAAAACAGAAGCAATAGATTGCAAGGATGCAGAGGGATTTATTTTGATTTTTTCTTCGTTTATTACGATTAGAGAAATCCCCTTTTCTTTGGATAACTGAGCATTATTCATGGCCATAATATCCCGTGCCCGTTCATCTTCAATGGAAATTATCCCTTTTGTGACCATTTCAAATAAAGAATTAGCCAAATTTGTGATATATTTTGACTTTTCTTTAACAGTATCAATTGCTTTTTCCTGTTCTGATATTTGAGTTACGAGTTCCTTAATTTTTTTATCTGATTCCCCCGTTTGAAGAGTTTTTCCCTTTTCAACAATATTTTCTGTAAAAACTTTATCCAATCCTTCCATGAAACTATTGACAGAGGAATACTCTTCAGATGGATCTAATTTAATCGGCATAACCTCTGTTTTATCATTACGAGTAATTACAGGATCATGATTACCTGTGACTACATTAGTAACAATGGTTTTTGTTGTATGAAAGATTTTCTTAATTTCATCATTTGTAAATTCATTTCCAATTTTTTTCGAGTCAATCTGTGCAGTGATAAATATTCCTTCAACATATTTTTTGGGTAAACCCAAAGTTCTACCTAACCATTTTCCTGCAATCAAATCAGTTTTTTTAAGATCATCAAAATCTGATTCTTTTATATTGAAAATATCTAGTCCACTTGGAGGAGGAGTAGCATATTTCATTCCTACTCCTAATTTTCTATGTCTTACATCGATAGAATGTTGTAAAGCAAGAATTTTCATTTCTTCATTACAAAGTAAGATATTCCCATCTCCAAAAAACTCAGCAATAATTACAAACTCTTTATCAAATCCTGAAAATGTAAAATATGCTATTCTTTCAGACCCTATTTGTTCAATTTTTTTGATTTTAAATCTGAGAAGATCACTTCTTAATCTTTTTAATAATTTGTTTGGTTCTATTTGATCTATCTTTACTGAAGTCAACCAAAATCCAGAAGTAGAAATCATCATAAAAATATCTGCTTTTTCTGGATGATGTAATTTGAATAAAATACTGTCTTTTGTTATTCCCCAAATATTGCTAACATAGTAACCCTGTACCTCTTCAGAAATTCTATTTACAAGGAAATTAAGCTCTATTCCAGCAAGTGTCATAACAAACCCCTTCAAACGGGAAATTATACTCTTCCTGTTCTATGCTCATTTATTGACCAAAGATTTTAAACGAGGATCAATTGAGACACACTAGAAATTTACTTGGCCAAACACAAAAAGAAAACATCGAAACCCACTCCTGAGCCTGAAGACTCTAAGAAGGAACCTATTGAGGATATACCTGAAGAAATTCCAGAAACAGAGTCTCCAAATATAGTAGATTCACCTCCAACAGAACCCACAACAAATCTTGTGGAAAGTAGTGAAAAAGATCGAAAACTAAACAAATTATTTTGGTTAAGAGTTGGACTTGCAGTTATTGCTGGAACTATTGCTACATTCATTTTTGAAGATATAGAAGGTGAAGAAAGAAGATGGTATTCCATTGCCTTCATGATTATAATTTTTGCCGGAACAATTATTGTTGCCAAAAGAATGAATATGCAGTTACCTTCTTCTGATAGAAAAAAAATTGTTACGCAAGGAATTGGGAGTTATGTTTTCTTGTATCTATTTACATGGATTGTAACTTATACACTATGGCATTCAGGAGATGCTTCCAGTGGAATCAATATTTAATTTCTTACATCAATTTAACCAGTGATAATGTATGTGGGATTATAAAACTCCTGGAATTCCTGATGAGTATTTTGAAAGAACAGAAAAAGTACCAATTACTAAAGAAGAAATAAGAACAATTCAGTTAAGCAAAGCAAGATTAAAGCCTGGTTTTACTGTTTTTGATATTGGGTGTGGAAGTGGTTCAATTTCAATTGAGGCAGCTAAACAAATAGAAAAAACTGGCAAAGTAATAGCTATAGACTATGATGAAAATGCTGTTGAATTAACAAAAAAAAACATTGAGAAATTTGGAATCTCTAATATTTCAGTCATTCATGGTAATGCAAAAGAAAAAATTTTAGAATTGGAAAAAGCAGATTCTATTTTTATTGGTGGAACTGGGGGCGACACAAAAGAGATTGTTCAATTAGCTCAGGATAAATTGAATCCTGGTGGTAGAATTGTAATTGGAATTATCCTTATTGAGACTTTGTATTCTGTACTAGATATCCTTGATAATCTTAATTTTGATTCAATTGATATAACCCAAGTTACCATTTCAAAAAGCAAAAAAACCACAAAAGGAACAATGATGCTTGCTCGAAATCCAGTAACGATAATTTCGGCAACCAAGACCTAATCTAGCTTTTTAATTGGGAACAAAATCATATTTTTCATGCCTGAATTAATAGGAATTGGAGTTGGGCCAGGGGACCCAGAACTACTCACAGTAAAGGCAGTAAATGCAATTCATAATGCTGATGTTATCATGTGTCCGGCATCAAAAGAAGATAGACCAAGTATAGCATTGTCAGTAATTTCTTCCTTAATTGATAAATCAAAAAATCAAGAAATTATAAAATTAATTTTTCCAATGACCAAAGACAAAGAAGTTCTAGAGTCCACTTGGAAAAAAAATTCAAAAATAATGGCTGAAAAAGTTTTGTCTGGAAAAAATGTTGTCTACATCACAGTAGGAGATCCTTATTTGTATAGTACCTGGATTTACATGCATAAAGAAATTGAAACAAATCATCCAGATATGAAAATAAGTGTTATACCGGGAATTGTTTCAATGTTTACATTTGCATCCAAGGTAGGAGTTAGCATTGCAGAAGGTGCAGAAAAAGTTTCAATAATACCCTCTTGTTATGATTTGAGTACTGTAAAAGAAATTGCTAAAAATTCAGAAACTATGGTATTCCTCAAAGATGGAAGATATTTTGATCAGGTTATTGATCTTTTAAAAGAGGCGGGATTTCCAGACGATTCTATTTTTGCAATTGGCCAAGACCTTGGAACAGAAAATGAAATAATAAGAAAATTAACTTTAGGTGAAGTCAATGATGGAACCCTTACAACAAAATATTTTTCAATTTTGGTGGTAAAACGTGTCTGATGTTTTCTTTGTGGGTTGCGGACCAGGCGACCCTGAATTAATTACTATTAAAGCTAAAAAACTAATCCAAAAGGCCGATGTTGTAGTTTATTCTGGTTCTTTAATTCCACCTGCAATTCTTAATCTTTGTAAAAAAGGAAAAATGCATGATGCAGCAGGATTAGTAAGAGAAGAAATTTTCGATATATTGTATAAAAGTGCAAAAAAAGACAAACTAGTTGTTAGATTACATGATGGAGATCCCTCTATTTATGGAGCCATTAAGGAACAGATTGATAAATTACAAGAAAAAGGAATTTCCTCAAAGGTAGTGCCTGGAGTTACAGCATTTTTAGCCTCCGCAGCAGAAATAGGCACACAACTTACACTTCCTGGAATCACCCAGACAATAATTGTCACTAGGGCAGAATCTAGAACAAAAGTTCCAAAAAGAGAAAAAATTTCTGAGTTGGCAAAACATAAAGCAACTATGATTTTCTATCTTAGTGTTCATTTATTGTCTCATATTGTAGAGGAATCACTGGTCGGTGGATACAAAAAATCTACTCCAGTAGCTGTAATTTATAGAGCCAGCTGGAAAGATCAAAAAATTGTTAAAGGAACCCTTGGTAACATTACAAAAAAAGTAAAAGATGAAAAAATCACCCGTACAGCAATTGTGATAATTAGTGAAGTTATTGATTCTACAACTTATGAATTTTCAAAACTTTATGACAAAAAATTTAGTCATGGATATAGAAAATCCAAAGTCAAATAGAAAAATAATAAATTTTATTTTTAATTCCCAAACTTGATAGATTCTTTTGAAATGTTTTGGTTTTGTCTGAAGAATATATTTTCATAAAATTCCTACCAGATGGTTTATTTTCAAATTTTTTACAAATCTTTCTTGCAACGTCATCTGCTGGATCAATAAATCGTATTTTTGGAAAGACTGAAACCAAAATAGGTTTTAAAAATGGTAAATGTGTACTAGATAACGTAACCACATCAATTTGATTTTTTAAAAAAATATTTTCTAACAAGTTTTTAATAAAATGTTTACAGTATATTGTATTTTTCAAAAATTTTCCTGATTCTACAAGTTGAACTAGGTCTGATGCATTAATTTTATGAATTTTGATATCCTTTGGAATTCCACAACTTATGATAAATTTTGAAAGTTTTTTACTTTTTATCATTGATTCAGTACCTAAAATCCCAACATTTTTTGATTTAGAATATTTTG
>JASFUC010000019.1:0-14725 GCA_050050475.1 Nitrosopumilaceae archaeon | reverse complement strand
CTTGCATAATTTTTTAGCATGCTCAAGATCATCGCCAACTTTGGGAACTACTAAATCTGTAATCTCAATGTGTATGTCCGTTTTTTTCAGTTCTTTGAGGGATTCAAAGACAGGATCTGAATTTGGTATTCCAATGTATTTTCTAACAAATTCTTTTTGCCCATTTCCCTTAAAATCAACAGTTATGGAATCAAGAAACTCATCCATCATTGAAATTGATTGGGGAGTAGCGTACCCATTGGATACAAAAACATTGAACAGTCCCTCCTTTCTTGCTAATACCCCACAATCTCTTGCAAACTCCAAAAATATGCTTGGTTCATTGTAGGTGTAAGCAATTCCGTGGCATTTGTGTTTGATGGCTTTTTTTACAACTTCTTTTGGTGTAATGTCCGTTCCTTCTATTTTCCTTCTCTGGCTTAGATCAAAATTAATGCAATATTTGCACATCCAGTTGCATCCAGTAGTTCCAATGGATAAAACCTTGGTACCTGGCATGAAATGAGTAACCGGTTTTTTCTCAATGGGATCAATGTGTGCGGCAGCCACTTTTCCATACACATAAAGTGAAAGGTTCCCTCCGATATTTCCTCTAATTCCACAAAGACCAGTTTGCCCTTCTCCCAACTCACAGTATCTAGCACATGCCAAACATCTTACCTTATGATGTGGGAGTCGCTCATATAGGACTGCTTCTTTTTTCACCTTGATATTAGGAATTTTTACAATATTAAACTAGACTAGATTATCATTTTTGGTTTAAGTTAATCGATGTTAACTGGATTCTAATATTCTGTTTTTGATGATAAACTGACTGAATCAATTTTCTACTAAAGGGATTCACGGGGGATTTGAATTTGTCGGGTTTAGGGGTTCATAGATGTTTACCAAATTTGTTTTCTAGTTACTACTACCACGATAACAAGAAGAAATCTATTCTTGAAATTAATTTTTGTTCCCTTCACCAGCTAGATGACACTGGAACATGCAAGACCAAATGCAGACTATGTCACAGTGAGCAGTCCTGCAATTATCACGGGACACCATCTACCCAGATTTAGATTTGTAGATTGTGATATTAGGTGAGGGTTATTTTGAAATTATTTTTTTGGAATCAATCAAATCTTTTTGTCTAATCATTTTCAAAATTGAAAGTTGAATACAAGATTGATAAAGAAAAATTTCTTTAATATTATGTGGATAAAAATAAAATTGTAGTTATTGTTGCACTTGTAATTGGTATTTCTGCTCTTACTTTTTCCATCGCATTTATTGGCCAAGGTAATGTGAGACACGTTGTAATTTTTTGGCAGGAAAAAGTAGAACAGACTGTAGTTTTCGAAGAAATTAATGGAAAAGTTCAACTGCGCGGAGTAATTGGAGTTGATGGGGACCCTAATCCGACTTTGATTTCAAGAACAGGTTTTGCTTATCTTCTAACTGTAATTAATAATGGAGAAACACAACACCGATTATACATTGAGGGTTTAGAAGTTCAAACTGATCTTCTCAACCCAGGTCAGCAAGAAACTATTGTAATTTATCCGATGGAGGAAGGCATCTATAATTATTATGATAAAAGAGAGTTCTTGGAGAAACTGGGACTAGTTCAAATAATTACTGTTGTACCGAGTGATGAATTTCAAGGAATTTGGAAGGATTTAATCTAGTTAGAAGGTTATTACAAAAAAGATTTATCTTTTGGACTAATTATTTTTTTAAAAATATACTTAAAAATCAACCATGATAATTGTTGCTATCCTTTTAATTCAAGAATAATTCTAGTAGAGCATGTCTGAATGTAATTGTAATCATGGAGAATGTAGTGGCGATAAAAGCACTCACAAACATGAAGGTGGAGAATGCATCCATCCAGATGGTACAAAACATCCAATCCATGAAAAACACTAAAAATTAATGTAAATTATGAAAAATTAGTTTTAGAGAGTATCAGCTCCCTTTTGCTTTGTTCCGATTTCGTTTGACTCTTCTATTAATATTATGAAGATCTTTCTGCAAGCCATTTTGTAACTTGAGGCCAAAGCTGTCCGTGAGCCTTAGCACTTATACACAATCCCACATGTCCGGTTGGAAATTCAATCGATTTTTTGTCAGTGCTGCCTACTTCTTTGATTATGGGCAAGGAAGATTGTGGCGGAACTAGATCATCTTTTGTCCCGACGATATTTAAAAATGGCACAGTTATTTTTTTCAAATCCACCACATTTCCACCTACTTTCATTTTGTTTTTAATGAGCAAATTTTTCTTGTAAACATCATCAATAATTTTACTAAAAACATGACCTATGATGGGACGACTATCATATAGCCATGTTTCAACAGCCATAAATTGCCTGATCTCATCCCAACTTCGTGGTTCACTAAAGAATCGCGGATACTTCAAAATCGCCTCAACTGGATTCCGCATCAAAAATGCAATGTTAAGTAAATGTCCTGGGATGTTGCCAAAACTCTCGACTAATTTATCTGCATTTAATTTTTTAGTCCATGATTCTATTGGGGTAGGAGAATCCGTCAGATCAACTGGAGTAGCGTGCAAAATGAGATTTTTTACATTTTCAGGATGGTGTGCCGAATAAATTATGGAAAAAATTCCTCCCCAACAATATCCAAACAAAGAGACTTTTCTTTCACCTGTAATCTCTTGGATTTTTTCAACTGCCCTTTCTAAAAATTGATCCACATAATTTTCAAGCGTCATGTCTTTGTCATATGACATTGGGGTTCGCCAATCTGTTGAATAAACATCAAACCCATTTTTTTGAAAGTGTCTAACAAT
Organism: Nitrosopumilaceae archaeon; assembly: GCA_050050475.1. Classification (GTDB taxonomy): domain Archaea; phylum Thermoproteota; class Nitrososphaeria; order Nitrososphaerales; family Nitrosopumilaceae; genus Nitrosomaritimum. The sequence continues at coordinate 11,925 of JASFUC010000019.1, read as the reverse complement.
GCTGATTTTTGGTAATAAATCTAAGATGTAATGGCGATTAATTAACGAGCCTACAATCAAGAGAGGTGTTTTGTGTTTAAGATCAACTGATTCATAATGTAGCAGATCAAAATCCCCTTCCATTGGAATTGTTTTTGAAGGAGTGCGGTTTATGGTATCTCGATAAGGTTCTATGAATACATTCATTTTAGAATACCAGTCATCTATGATCTTGTGAAACAGATTATGCTGTGTCAATTTTACCATGTCTGAAAAACCATCCAAAAAATTCCCAAGGGTTTTGACAAACTTTTCATCATCAAGGCAACTCCTTAAGGAAGAGTCAAATGTTGCTCTAATCATGTTGTTAATTTTTTTTGTACCTGTTGGTTCATTTTGAAGGTTAAATAATGATTTGATTGCATTTAGACCTGCATCATAAATTGCAAAATTATATTGGATGCAAAGATTACTCCACTGTAGGAAAAAGTTTTCATTGGTAGAAACTATGTCATTGAATTTTTTTTTATGTTCGGTAATTTGCATAAGTCAGAAGATTCCCCCTTAAATACGAAAAATCAGATATTTAAAACAAGGGGTTGTTTTTCAAATTTTTTAAGAATGATTTACCCAATGTTGGAAAACATTATCATGGTATTTAATTGCGATTTTATAGAATATTTTGTTGGGTTTATCTGCAGAAATTGAAAAAATAAAAAATCAACCAATTCAAGAACAATTTGATAAATTATCATCAACTGCCAAAGGTCTAGATTCGACAGAGGCAACACGAAGATTGGACGAATTTGGATATAATGAAATTTCAGAAAAGAAGGTTCATCCAGTAAGAAAATTTTTCGGTTATTTCTATGGACCAATACCTCTGATGATTGAATTTGCATTGATTCTCTCTGCCTTGATTAATCACTGGGAAGATTTTGCGATAATCTTGATTCTTCTTATTGCAAATGCCCTAATTGGATTTTGGCACGGATATAAAGCTGAAAATGCTGTAGATTTGCTCAAACAAAACCTTGCTTTGAATGCTAGAGTGCTAAGAGACAATAAATGGATTGAGATTGCTTCAAAAAAATTAGTTCCCGGAGATGTTTTACGTATTCGTTATGGCGATATCATTCCTGCAGATATCAAATTGTTTGGCGATCAATCTCTTCAAATTAATGAATCTGCACTTACCGGAGAATCATTGCCTGTAGAAAAAGGTGATGGCGATGTTGCATTTTCAAGCTCCTATGTGAATCAAGGAGAATCTAACGGTCTTGTAATAACAACTGGAGAAAAAACATTTTTTGGAAAAACAGCAAAACTTGTAGAACTTGGAAAAACAGAAAGTCATTTTCAAAAAGCATTGAGAAAAATTGGAAATTATCTAATTTTGTTTGCAGTGGTTTTGATTGGGATAATATTTGCAGTGTCTTTTTTACGTCAACAAAGTTTTGTTGATACCCTTCAGTTTTCACTTGTATTGGCCATTGCGTCTATTCCTGTGGCATTGCCAGCTGTTCTTTCTGTTTCTATGGCTATAGGTTCTATGACATTGGCAAAAAAGAAAGCCATCGTAAGCAAATTAACTGCAATTGAAGAACTGGCAAGCATAGATGTTCTTTGCATAGACAAGACAGGAACTCTAACCCAAAACAAGTTGGTTGTGGGGGATGTAAAACCAATACAAGGATTTACCACACGAGATGTCTTGTTATCTGGATTTCTATGCTCTAAAGAAGAAGATTACGATCCAATAGATAATGCGGTGATAAAAAAGGCTTCAAGTGACGCTGAGGTTGTAAATGAACTAAAAAATTATCACGTAGAATCTTTTACCCCTTTTGATCCAGTAATTAAAAGAAGTGAATCCGTCAGTAAAACTTCTAATGGTACTGTAAAGTTTACCAAAGGCGCCCCTCAATCTATTTTGGCTCTTGCGTCAAACAAGGAAGATATAGCCTCCGAAGTTGATGATGTTGTTGATTCGTTTGCCTCCTTAGGATATAGATCAATCGGAGTGGCAAAAAAGTACTTTGAAGACAACTGGCAATTTTTAGGAATCATTTCTTTGTTTGATCCGCCAAGAGACGACGCTGCAAGTACAATTCAAAAAGCATTTTCTTTGGGAGTGGCCATTAAAATGGTTACTGGAGATCATCTTGCTATTGCCAAACAGATTGCAAACAAACTTGGATTGGGAGAAAAAATTTTTGCTGCATCTTCAGTTCTTGAGGAAAAAAATCCCGATTCAAATACTGTAATTGAGGACGCAGACGGTTTTGCACAGGTTTTTCCAGAACACAAGTATAACATTGTAGAGTCATTACAAAATTCTAATCATATTGTTGGAATGACTGGAGATGGAGCAAATGATGCCCCTGCCCTAAAGAAAGCTGATGTTGGAATTGCTGTTGCAAATTCCACTGATGTTGCAAAGTCCTCGGCAGACATAATCTTGACAGATTTTGGAATTTCAGTTATAGTTGACGCAATCAAGGAAAGTCGAAAGATCTTCCAAAGGATGAAAAATTATGCAATTTACAGAATGGGGGAGACAATTAGAATTCTTTTATTTTTAACTGCCTCGATTGTGTACTTTGATTTTTATCCCATTTCTCCAATCATGATTGTTTTGCTTGCATTGCTTAATGATCTTCCTATAATGACTATTGCATTGGATAAGGTACGCTATTCTGTAAAACCTGAAAGATGGAACATGAAAGATATTTTGAAAGTTGCCACAATTCTTGGAATAGTAGGGGTTTTTTCATCTTTTATTTTATTGACAATTGGAAAGGAGATCTTTATGTTATCAAATGAAACCACGCAATCATTAATCTACCTCAAACTTTCGGTTGCAGGACATTTGTTTCTTTTTGTAGCAAGGACTAAAGGGAATTTTTGGACAGTCAGACCTGGAATTCCTCTTTTATTCGCAGTTCTCTCAACACAAACAATAGCTACCCTGATTACCGTATATGGAATTTTCATTCCTCCAATAGGATGGGGTTTGGCGATATTTGTATGGGGATATTCCTTGGCTTGGTTTTTTGCAACTGATTTTGCAAAGATTGTTTTGTACAAATTCATAAAGATCTAGGTTTTAAAAAATAATCTGTCCTAGAAAATTCTCTATTGTATTTTGCCACTTGTTTTTTATTTTTTACTGGATACTTTTGATTTAGATGAAATTAATCGTAAAATGAAATTTCTGAGCATGTATTTAGTCAAATTATCTGCGGTGGAACTTCTTATCTTTGTTCTTAGATGTCGATGTAAAATGTATATTAAAAACAGGAATTGTATTTTTAGTTTTTATATTAACGTATCAAGAGTTTGTTGTATTTGAAGTTGAAAATTGTCCAAAAATATAACTCACGATTTAACCCAAAAAGCATAGTCTTTTGCAGATGCAATAAAATTGATTTAGAGAGATTTAAAAAATAAAGAAAATAAATTTTACAGTCATGGCCTTAACAAAACAACAAAGAATAGTTACACTAGGAGCATGGTTGGGTTGGTCACTAGATGGATACGACTTGGTTTTGATGTTATTTGTTATTCCTGTAATTAGTCATCTATTTTTTCCATCCACAAATGAAGTGTATTCCCTGCTTGCAACTTTTGCAGCATATGTTGTCACTCTAGTAATGCGTCCTTTTGGTGGCGCATTTTTTGGAAACTTTGGAGATAGAATTGGAAGAAAAAAAGTAATGATGGTAACAATACTGGGTTTTTCTATTGGCACATTTGCAACAGGATTTCTTCCAACGTGGCAAATGGTAGGGATTATGGCTCCGATTCTATTAATTGTTTTGAGATTCATGCAGGGGTTCTTTGCAGGGGGAGAATGGGGAAGTGGAGCAGTGTTGACAATGGAAACGGTACACAAAAGATCAAGAGGGTTATTTTCAGGATTTCTTCAAAGCGGATTTCCTTTTGGATTCATTATAGCTTCACTAGTCTTTTACTTTGTAACCTCGTCTTTGTCTGAGAGTGAATTTGCCGAATATGGATGGCGCATTTTGTTCTTCACTGGAATAATTCCAGGTAGTGTTGCCTTGTTTGTTAGATTAAAAATGGAACAATCTAAGGTCTGGCTTGAAAAATCAATACAAAAGAAGATTGCAAAATTTCCTTTGAGTCAAATCTGGAAAATTAAAGAACAAAGAAAACGATTTGTTTTTGCCCTAGTCATAATGACTGGTTTAATGTATACCTACTATACTTCTTTAGGATTCTTTCCTACATTATTGCAGGATTTTGTTGGAATTGAAAAAGTGGACTCGTCAAAACTAATGATTCTTGCAACTGCGACTTCATTTCTTGGAACCATTTTTGTTGGATATTTAAGCCAAATTACAGGAAGGCAAAAGGCAATGGCCTTGTTTGCAGCATCAGCAGCAATCATTTCAATACCCTCGATTTATGGACTGTACCATTCTACATTTTTTTATGAACAATCATTCTACATCATAGTAATTGTTTTTGTGGCAACTACTGGGTTTGGAGCCATTCCTGCCTTTCTTTCAGAACGGTTTCCAACGGAAATAAGGAATAGTGCTAGTGGTTTTGCATATAATGGAGGGTTGTTTTTTGGGGCAATAGCTCCAATTGTTGCCTTGAATCTTGTATCAAAATCTGGTGAATTTGCTCCCTTCTTGCTTGGATTCAATATTATTCTTGGTTCTGTAATAATTCTAATTGGAACTAAGATCAATCCTGAAACAAAAGACGTCGATATAGAAGAATAAATTTAACTCGAACCCCATTTTTGATATTATCCAATTGGATGCATACTCTAAATTTTTGTAAAATCTACCAAGACTCGCTTTAACAAACTTGTTGTTTTTTGAAATTAGTTCTTCAAATAGATTTTACATTACCTGAGAAAAATCTGGTTTCTCAAAATCAGGCATTTCATTTCTTTTTTGTTTTTTGGGTTTTGCTTCTCTTTTTTCATGAGTTTTTAAGTGAATTTTCAGGCGTTTTTCTTCATCAAATTTTAATCCAAAAACGGTCAGGCCTCTACGGATCCAAATTTGAAATTATTTTTTATGTTCCCCCCACACACAAAAAATACAAAGATCATAGTATACATTCCATATCTTTCTTGTACAACCGCATTTACATGAACAAACCTTGTTTTGCAAATTTATTTACTCATCTATATCAAAAAATTCTTCACATTTTGAACAGTATAGTTTATGGGTTCCATCTGTTAATTCAGTTTTTACAAGATGCTCATTTGTATGGAGCGGACAGGTTTTTTGTAGCTCTTCATTATCAGAGAATCTAAAAAAACGCAAAATATCAGTTGCTGTAATTATTCCCACAACTTTATCTACATCAAAAACAGGGATTTTTCTAATCTTCTTTTCAACCATAATATCAGACGCCTGCAGAATGGTTTCATTAGGAGAAATATGAATAACTGGTGAGGTCATTACATCTGAAATTTTGGTTGATGAAGGAATTTCATCAGCTACAACTTTAATGGCAAAATCTCTCTCGGTCATAATTCCTATTGGTTTTGAATCTTTCATTATTACAACAGAACCTACTCCATCATTTCTCATAATTTTGGCAGCCTGTTGTATTGTGTGTTGATGATGAACCATTTCCACGTCTTTGGTCATTAGATCCTTTACCAAAGTCTTCTGAGAGTCTGGAATCAAGTTGTTTTCCTACTCTATGATAATAATTTAACCAAGAATATGATTTTCAATTTTGAATCTAACAACTTGCAGTGCTGCAAGGGATTTGGTTTAGTTCATCCCATTGATTATCAATAACTGCTGAAATTACTCTTTCATCCACTATTACAACTTCTATGGTGTGAAAAGTAATTTTTTCAGGAAGATCTACTTTCTCCCTATTTCCATATCCGGTATGCTGTGTGTTAAATTCCCCTTCTACCAAAAATTTTGAATTTGTATCATCAAGAGGTGAAATTTCAAGCTTTAGCGTATCAGATATTCCGTCATATGAGAATGTTGGATTTGAAATGATAAACTCTTTTGCAATGTCCAAAATTTTTTGAAAATTTGTTTCTGTCATTTGGGAGTTTTCCTCAAAATCATATGAAAATAAAACTAGCGATGAAATCGCTACAAGAGCTACTCCTGTAACAATTATTACTCCTTTAAAAAACAATTTACATCAGTTTTCCAAAAGTTATTGTTATTTTATCACCGTTACTGGCGCTTTAGCCTTATGTAGGATGAAGTTTGATGTGCTTCCAAAAAAGATTTCTTTTGGAAATCCCATTCCTCTTGCACCAATTACGATATGATCGATTTTGTTTTTGGGATTGTTCGCCCAAGTAGTCAAGTCATAACCTGCAGTATGGCCTGCAAGAACCACTGCTTCGAATTTTAAATTGGTTTTTTCGACTTTGTTCTTTGCAACATGCATTATCCCTCGTATTTCATTTGTCCAATCATCCTCTTTGATTTTTGGTGTGTGTACTGCTGTAAATGCCCCATGTTTTGTGAAACTATGAATTCCTACAATTGTGGCATCGGATTGTTTTGCTAACAAAATTGCAGTGTTTAGTCCTCTCAGAGAATGTTTAGATCCATCTAGACAAACCATGATTCGTTTAACTTTCATGATTCGATTCATCTTAAATTACATAAGACTAATTTGTCAATTCTCAACATTGATTTTCATAAAATCGGGTTAATCTAATCACCAAGTCTTTAGTGTGGTTGACACAATAACTGGTGGGATGTTATTTTGAATCAGGGCTTTAATTGCCATCATGTAGAAATTATGATAAATTAAAACGAAATTTTATGTTCAAAATTGAGTTATGAAGTTGGATGTAATATTTTCAAATTTGATAATTATGTTATTTCTTTAATGCTTGATGTTAAATTTTTGAGTGTATGACTACAATAGATAAGGCTGCAGTAGGATGGTCTATTGCAATTGTTGCCATTGGTGTTGCAGTTGCATTTGCTGGACAATCGGGGCAAAATCTGGGTGTTGATATCCAACCTCCAGAAGCAGTAGTAAGACCAAGTACAACAGAGACGCCAAGTTATGAAGAAACAAAACCAAAAACAGATCCATTTGCAGAACTTGCTGCGGAAGTAAAAGAACAATCACAGATGACTCCATCAGAGTCAATGTCAAAACAAGACAAAGAAAAAGAACAGATGCGAGAGCAAGAACAGATGCGAGAGCAAGAAAATATGGGCCCTAAAACTGTCATGGTTTCAATTCCATCTGGAACATCAGTACCAGGATGTGAGGAGACAAATGAGTGCTATATTCCATATGAAGTGTCTGTTTCAGTAGGTGATACAGTGAGTTGGTCTAATGGCGATACTGCTGCACATACTGTAACTAGTGGCTCTCCTCAAGGTGGCCCTGATGGTGAGTTTGACAGCAGTTTAATACTGGGAGGCGCAGTTTACGAGTTTACATTTGAACAAGAAGGAAGTTATGATTACTTCTGCATGGTTCATCCTTGGATGACAGGGATTGTTCAGGTAAACTAATTCCTTTTTTATTTTTGAATTATCATGTTTGAAAAATATCAATATATAATAAATAAAATTATGAAAAAAGAAAAACAGTGAGGATCCAATTAACGCCAAGCTTTGTCTATATTGCCATTGGTTTGATTAAATTTGATCCTCACTGAAATCTAATTGTAAATAATTTGATACAATCTTGGTTTTCATTTAATTTTTAGCATGTAACAGACAATGATGTATTCTATTTTTTATTGCAATGTCAAAACCAAAACGTTTGACCATTTTTCATAAAAGACAATTGCGAAGAGCTCTGAGCAGTAGATCCATGCCAATGTAATTTTCCCGAGGGAATGAGGATGGCCTCTCCTTGTTTTAATTCTATATCTTTTTCAATTTCAAGGGGTGATTCTTTGTCGTCATTTACTTTGGAAAAAATTACAATTTTGCCCACTCCTGCCATCCCAATTATAATTTGGTCTGAATCATGAAGATGAATTTTTGATTTTGATCCTTTTTCAAATTTAATAAAATATGACTTTACTTCATCAGTGGATAAATTTTCCGACAGTCTGTTTAGGAGAATTTTGCCCTTCTTGTGTCCTGTCTTGTCTACCTCTAGTTTCTCATTGATATTGATCTTCTTAATGCTTCTCATGGATAGGGTGCCTGGTACCATCTGCATGGATACATTCCCCATTTTCATGTTTATGGGTATTTTTATCGCCTGAGCAGTGCTGATCATCACAATTACATGGTTCTGCCATACCATTTTCAAAAGGACTGACTATAAAAAATTAATCTCAATTTTCAGTGATGGGTTTCCTAAAATTTGCACTTTAGAAAAATTAGTATTTTCTTGTAAAAAGTAAATTTTATCCTGAACGTTGATGAAAATCTTTCCTATGGGAGCCGGATAACTCTCATAAACTAAGTGAGAATCTGGGACTATTGTGTGAAGGAAAGGTGTTCAGCGCCATTCATGGTCAAAACGAAGACAGACCAGGACACAAAGCACCATACATGAAAATCGTCTTTGAGCCCACTGAAAAAGGATTACAGCTCTGTGAAAACTAGGATACTAGGCAGAAAACCCATTTCTTTTTATTTTTATAAAAATAATTTCAAAGTTGGAAAATCCAGAAGTTTTATTATTCAATTTTAAAAAGTCTCATCATTGTTTTCAGTTTCTGTAAATGACCTACACAAATCAATTTCTTTTGTATTTCTTGCAGCAATTACACTGCAATCTTTCCATATGCTAGAGCACATAGTTCAGCTACACCAGCATGCAATTCTGGGTTGGAGTATTCAGGATTCAAGTGGGCTATTTGCAGTACTGAATCTAGAGGAGATTCATTGGGTTTACAATCTTGGTTACCTGATTCTTTTGGCAATTGTCTTCAAAAAATGCTCCTTTTTTAAAATTTACAATAGGTCAAAACCGCACAAAGTTTTTGTTTTGTTGTTTAACCTATCGTTTTTCCTGCAAGGATACCATGTAGTAGAACATTCGGTAAGAATGATACAATACCTTCAAACTCAATGTACGCCATGTCCAGGATTATTAGGTCCCTTTGTTGATGGAGTATACCTGCATTTTACATTAAATTTTCTAGTGTTGGTCTATCCACTTACAGCGTTTTTTGTTCTAGGTTTTCACAAAAAAATAATTTCGAGAATTTAACTCATGGCTACCCAAGGGCATTTGAATTTGTCAGGTTAGTTGTTTACAAAATTTAATCTATTTGGACTTGGATTATTCCTTGTTCAATCAAATATTGAATTCCCTTCACAAAGTCATCATCAGAAATTTGATCCTGAGCCCACCATCCAGCATTGGTTTTAATCCAAGATGGGATTTTCTGATCTTCTGGTAATTTGGAAGTTTTTACAGTTTCAGGAATTGTGATTAATCCTTCTTCTATCAGAAATTGGATTCCTCCAACAAAATCCGAATCTGTGATTTGATCATTTGCCCACCATCCAGCATTGGTTTTAATCCATGGAGGAATAGATACATTGGATGTTTTTGGTTCTCCTGTGACGGTCACTTTTCCAACCATCCATGGATGAATTGCGCAGTAATAATTGAAAACTCCGGGCTCATTAAATGTAAATGTCCATGATTGACCAGGATTGTAAAGATCACTATCAAAATACCTGTCATTTTTTCCTGGCACCCCACTAGTTACTGTATGCTGCTCTGAATCCTCATTAGGCCATGAAATTGAATCACCTGTCTGTATTTGGATTTCCTCAGGCGAATAACAGTTATGAAAAGTTGCACATAATCTATTGTGGGCGCCTTGTGGAATTTTTACCTCAAAATCGGTAGCATATGCAGGTATCATAAAACTAGAAAGAGTCAAAATTGTAATAACTAAAAATCGCTTCACAGCCTCTTAACGTGCTTTATTGTTTTAACGATTTTGAAATTATTTTTTAGAAAAATGAAAAGTTAGTTTGGTGGATTCATAGCAGCAGCTCTTTCTTTTATTTTTTGGTCAACTAGTGCAACTATAAAATCTCCTTCCTGTGTATTGCATTGACCAATATTTACGGCAAATCCGTCCATGGTTTCTGCAATACAACCTGAGTCGGTAACTGCAATTATTTTTACTCTCTCTGCTACCTCTTCAGGTGCAGTATAGGACATCAGGTATGCGAATAATGAAATTCCTACAGAAGCTAAAATACCTGATACTATCAATAGGGATCTTTTGTCTGATGATTTTTTTGGATTTTTCGTTGCAGACATATTTGAGCTCAATTCCTTTCTGAATTTAAGGAAATTGTTTATTTCCCAATATTGCAAATAATTGCAGTATAAACTTCTTGGTTATATTTGGTAAACACGTAATAAAATTGAGAAGAAATGTTCAAACAAAAACAAATCCAAAAAAAACCGCCCAAGCTTGCAATAGTGTCATTGATGGCCGCTGCAACTGCTGTTATCCTTGTGTTCACAATAGCTCCCTGGAACATTCTTCCAGTACAAGTAACCGAGGACATTACAGTCTTGGGAATTACCGAACACGGATGTGTAGGTGAATCACAATATGGTACAATTGTAGTCGTACCTCAATGCAGTGCTCAGGTTGGTGATGTAGTATCTGCCACATTTTATGTTCCTGCAATGGAAATGAACAGTTACTATGAAATACTCCAAGACAGAGTTGATGTAATACAGCCATAAACTCTGTTTCCTTTTTTGTAATTTTATCCTGAACGTTGATGAAAATTGGTACAGCATCTGCATTCCTTTGAAATGCATTCAGGTTCATCTAGATGTCCACAAATTCCACATTCACAGTGTATGGTCATGTTGTAATTGGTTGGATTTAATATATAATACATCAGATCTTTTAGAAAATTTTCATAATGGAAATCAAAAATGATAATCGTGTTCTTTTTTTATATCCTTTTTTCGATTTTCAAAATTTATGAAAAAATGGGGGTTGGCAATATTAGTTTGTTCTATCGTATTTTCAATTTATGTAAATCAGGATGCATTTGCCCATCATATCTCAAAAGAGATTCCCACTTCTGTATCTCCAATGGGAATGTCCATGTCAGAGGACACTCTTTATGTCTCCAGCTTTGGTTATCCTCATATCGATATTATTGATTTAGAGAAGGGGGAAAACATTGGATTTATCACCACTTCTACATCAGGAATAATGGATGTTGCAGTGGTTCCTGACAAAAACAAGATTTATGTTGCACCATTTGAAAGCGGGACAATTGATGTGTATACCTTGAGCACAAGATTGCCAATAGGTACCATCTCTCTTCCAGGATCAGAGGTTGTTGTTCCTCCATCCTCAAGCCTATTGTATGGACATAGATCAGATGTTCACTATTTCACCGGAGGGTGGGATTTAGATTATAATCCTGTCAATGATTTGCTTTATGTTGCTGATTACAACACTCATGTAATTTTGGTAATTGATGGAAAAACAGACGAGGTTGTAGAACAGATTCCAGTTGCAAGACACCCATTTACAGTAAAAACGGATCCTGCTACAAACACCTTGTTGGTTGCAAGCCTGGCAGGAAATGAAATCTCCTTTATAGAAAAAGTTACAGACGAACTTGCAGTCAAACCATTCCATAATGTGGTTAAGACGATTAATGTATCTGGAGGACCATGGGGGATTGCAATTGATTCTGAATCAGGATTGGCCTACATAGCAAACAGAGGATGTGAATGTCTTACAGTTATTGATATTGCAACAAAGGAAATAGTTGGGAGCATCCCACTTGGAGATAAAGCTCAGGCTATCGCAGTTGACCCATCAGAACATCAAATCTATGTATCTTATTTGAATCAAAATAAAATTGTAAAAATTGATGGAGAAACCAATCAGATTGTATCTTCTCAAGCAATTAGTTCTCCAATTTGGGGAATTGAGGTAAATGAAAAAACTCACAAAATCTATGCCTCATT
>JASFUC010000018.1:0-14796 GCA_050050475.1 Nitrosopumilaceae archaeon | reverse complement strand
CAGAAAAAGTAGTTGAAAAAAAACCTGAGGATTCTAAACCGACCGAAACTAAACCTCCTGAGAAATCAACTGCTTCAAAGCCAGAGGAACCAAAACCAGCAGCTGCAAAACCAACAGCTGCAAAAAAACCTGCACCCGCCAAGGAAGAACCGGAATTACCTGCCTTTGAGAAGGGAATTGCAGATAAAATAATTGAAAAATTTGGGGACAAAACCACAATATCCTTTGTAAAACCTGATAGAGTAGGACTCAAAGTAGGCAGAGATGATATCCACGATGTTGCTGAATTTGCACGAGATACTCTAAATTATGATCATGTTGATTCTGTAGCAGGTGTTGATTATCCTGCAGACAAAGAAATTGAAGTGGTTTACCATCTAAGCTCCTACACCGATCCAACACTCAGTAGACAAATTCTAGAATTGGCAACTAGGGCACAAAGAGAAGAAGATCCAATTCCAGGAAATGACGCAACAAAACTTCCTAGTCTTAGAGATATATTCTACAGTGTAGAATTTCACGAAAGGGAAGTTTTTGAAATGTTGGGCGTTTACTTTGAAGGTCATCCAGATAATAGGCGATTACTTTTGCCAGAAGATTGGGCCGATTTACCTCCATTAAGGAAGGACTTTAGGAATAAAGGTAGATAGAAATGAGTTCACCAACCTTACCACCGGGACTGGCAATCCAGAAAGCAGACGAGAGAATTATGACTCTCAATGTAGGGCCTCAGCATCCTGGTTCTGGACATATGAGGATAATTGTACAAATCGATGGTGACTATATTGTAGCATGTGATCCTGATCCTGGATACGTCCATCGAGGTGAAGAAAAAATGGCAGAATACAGAAACTATACTCTAAACGTCCCACATTTAGAAAGACCAGTTATACATGACTCTTGTAATATTCTGTATCCTTATGTTTTAGCAGCAGAAGAACTTTTGGGACTTGAAATACCTGAACGTGCAAAATACATCCGAGTTATCGCTTCTGAATTAAATCGATGTATTTACACACAATACTGGCTTGCAATTTATGGAATCTTTTTGGGCCATTCTACCATGTTTATGTGGCCCGCAGGAGACCGTGAACTCTTAATTGACTTAATGGAAAAAATGACTGGTGCAAGAGTTACTCACTCTTATTTTATTCCAGGTGGCATAAGAAATGACTTACCTGCAAACTTTGAAGATGTTTGTCTCAGACAGGTAAATTACTTTGAAAAAAGAATCAAAGAATATGCTGATGTTTTCTATAACAATCCAATCTTAATTTCAAGAACTGAAAAAACGGGCATATTAACAAGAGAAAATGCCATAAAGCTGGGAACTACAGGTTCCGTTCTAAGAGCTAGTGGCATAGATTATGATGTTAGAAAGAAAGAACCTTACGATGTTTACGACGAATTAGATTTCGAAACAAACGTCATGAAGAGCGGTGATTCATATGCAAGGTCTAGAATTCCTTGGCTTGACATGATGGAGAGCTGCAGGATTATAAGAGATGCATTGCAAAAAATGCCAAAATCTGGATCTGTTAGAGTAAAACTAAAACCCAATCCCAAAGGAGAACTTGGCTCAGTTTACAAACGTATTGAATCTGGAAGAGGTGCGCTGGGTTGCTATATTGTTTCAGACAAAAAGGTAGAGCCATACAGAGTAAAACTAAGTGTTCCATCCTTTAGAAATCTGATTGCGTTACCTCATCTTCTCATAGGTGAAAAACTAGGAAACATGCCATCAGTCTATTGGAGTCTAAATTATTGGCCAGTGGAGGCAGATAGATAAATGTCAGTTATCGCACCAAAATTCAAACTTAGTGAATTTATCAAGTCACTTTTAGACAATATCTTTTGGATTCTTCTAATCTTTGTTTTAATTGGCGTTCCAGCTGTAATGTTTTCATTATTTTTTATTGAAATGCCTGTAATTAATGGTGAAATACTTACACCATTTTTAGCACTTACTTGGCTGGCAGATCCTTCGAGATCAATACCAATTCTTAAAGCCTTTATGGCAACTGATCTTTTTAGAATCGCAGCATTTCCGGGATTTGGATTTGCAGCACTAATTGCAGCAGGAACAATCTTTGTAGAAAGAAAGATGTTAGCAAAACTTCAGCTTAGAGTTGGGCCATTTTACTGTGGTAAAGTAGAAGGCATTTTGCAATTAATGGGTGATGGTCTTAAATTAATTTCAAAGGAAATAATTATTCCTGCAAAAGCCGATAAACCTCTTTTCTGGGCAGCTCCTGTTTTATTTGTTGCAACAGCCGCCGCATTTGTAGCTCTTATTCCAGTAGCACCTGGATGGGTAGTTGCAGACTTGGATGTGGGTCTTATAGCCGTATTTGCTGTAATAGGATTTTTCCCTATCATAACAATCCTTTCTGCTTGGTCTGCCAACAGCAAATTCCCATTCATTGGAGGAATTCGTGCATTATACCAGATGGTTTCCTTCGAAATTCCATTGATTCTCTCATTACTGGGTGTAGTCATTTTGACAGGAACTTTGAATTTGTCAGAAATTACAGCAAGTCAATCATCATTCCCTTGGATTATATTTTTGCCAATAGGTGCAATTGTATTCTTTATTACAATGTTAGCTGAGCTTGAAAGAATTCCCTTTGATTTGCCAGAAGCCGAAAGTGAAATTGTTGCTGGTTGGTTAACTGAATTTTCTGGAATGATGTATGGCCTAGTTCAATTAGGAACCTATCTCAAACTTTATTCATTTGCGGCTCTCTTCGTGGTTCTTTTCTTGGGAGGTTGGAATGGACCAATGATTTGGCCTCCATTCCCTGAGGAAATAATAACAGAAGGAATTGAATTGGGTCCAGTAACTGCTCAATTCCCAGGCCTTCCAGTTTTCTCTCAAGAAATGTTAAACGGTACGGTTTGGTTTGTCCTAAAAACAGTTGGAGTAATTTTCTTCATACTTTTACCAAGAGGTGTTTTTCCACGTATCAGAGTAGACATGCTCCTAGATCTAGGATGGAAGAAACTAATTGGTTTGGCATTCGTTAACATCTTTATAGCACTCGGCTTGCTCTATGCTGGAATCTTGGGACCAGGAGGTATATTGTAATGGGAACAGCAACAGGAATAATCAGGGCATTAAATTCAGGAATCAAACACATCGCACTAAAACGATTTACCCTGAGATACCCTGAAGAGAAACTAAAGTTTGTTGGGGATGGATATCAATTTGATCCATCCACAGGGGTAGGGATTGCCGGTCTTAAGGGAAGACACATGTTATTCCATGATCATTGTACTGGATGTCAATTGTGCTCAATTGCGTGCGAAGGAGTTGCCGAAGCAATTGGAATGGTTAAAGTCCCCGAAGAATGGAAACAAAATAAAAAATCTATCATGCCTCAAATTGACTATGGCAAATGTGTGTTTTGCGGATTATGTGTAGATGCTTGTCCATTTTATGCATTGTATATGACAAATGACTATGAATTATCTTCATTTAGCAAAGAGGGATTGATTTACACTCCTGCTCAACTAGCTGTAAAGCCAGAAGTGGCTCAGGACTCTGAAATACAAATTTCTGATAGAGGTGCAACTCATGGCTGATGCTGCATTTCTTGCCTTGTCTGTAATTACAATCGGTAGTGCAATTGCCGCATTAGAATTACGATCTTTAGTTTATGGTTCAATTGCTTTAATGGGAACACTTGGAGGAGTTGCTGGATTCTTTCTTCTTTTGGATTCACCATTTGTTGCAATGTTTCAATTAGCAGTTTATGTTGGCTCTATCGCTGTTTTGATTTTATTCACAGTCATGCTTGTGAAAAGAGAGCTTATCTTCAAAAAGATTGAAGACAAAAGAAGAAAATTTGTTGGAATTGCATTAATGTTAGTTTTCATGGTTGCACTAGGTGCGGTAATTTTAGATTCTGGAATTAAACAAATCACAACTGATGAACCAGCAGTAGACTTTAGGGAAATTGGTGATGACTTTTTGACATATTATTGGCCTGCATTAATTTTGATGGGTTTGATATTGTCTGGTGCAGTAACAGGTGCACTTGTTTTAGCAAGAAGGGTAGATGAGGAGAATGGCCAACGAATTAACTGAATTTGTTTTGGTATCTGTTGCCCTATTGGGTATCGGAATTTACGGCCTTTCAGTAAAAAGAAATGCTATCAGAATGTTATTTGCCATTGAGATTGTAATTAATGCCGCAAATCTTAACATGGTTGCATTTGGACGATTTTTGCCACACAGTGGTGGTCAAACTTTGGCATTATTCTCAATTGCAATTGCTGCAGCAGAAGTAGCTGTGGGCCTTTCTTTGATTATTGTCGCATACCGCATGTATCATAATATCGATATCGCAGACTTTAGGAGTTTGAAGGGATAATGGAATACGCACTTTTACAGGCAGTTTTCATTCCTCTACTGTTATCCCCAATAGCTTACATTCTAGGAAGAAAAATGGGTGCAACTCCAGTTATGTGGTTTACTTTTGCAATTTTACTTTACACAACAATTCTTGTAATTCAGGCTGCATTAACTGGAACTACTGAAGAACATTATCCATGGACTGCAATGTTTGGAGAATTTGGATTCTTGATGGATGGTTTGGCATCTCCATTTGCAATAATGATTTATGTGCTAAGTACCATTCTTGTTCTCTATTCAAAACCATACATGATTCACAAATTCCACGAACAATTTGAGGAGGAACAAAAACATCTCCAATCAAGTACCGGACAATCAACAGTTGTAGAGTCAACATCACTAACGAATTATGTGAATGCTAAATCTGGACTTTACTTTGCACTATACCTTGTTTTTGCAATGGGAATGCTAGGAACTATCCTTGCAACAAATCTAATTGAATTTTACATTTTCTTTGAAGTGATGCTTATTCCAGCTTTCTTTTTAGTTGCCCTTTGGGGAGATGGACCTAGAAGAAAGATTGGTCTAATGTTCTTGTTTTGGACACATGCAGGTGCAGTTGTTTTATTATTGGGATTTTTGATGATAGGCCTGACAATTGGAAGCTTTGACTTTGCAGATATACAAGAGTCTGCAATTCCGCAAGATATTGTAATGCTTTCGGCCATTGCTATTGCTATAGGCCTTGGTGTTAAACTGGCAGTCTTTATGTTCCATATTTGGCTTCCATATGTTCACGGTTCAGCTCCTACCCCGATTAGTGCTCTCTTGTCTCCAGTAATGATCGGAATTGGAGCGTACGGTATCTTTAGATTAATTGTCGAATTTTTACCATCTGCTTTTGCTGAGCTCTCTATTTGGTTTCACATCTGGGGGCTTGTCACTATGATTTATGGCGGTGCTATGGCCCTGATGCAAGATGATCTCAAACGACTTTTCGCATATTCTAGTATTAGTCAGATGGGGTACATTCTGTTTGGTATTGGTTCCATGTCAGCACTAGGCTTGGCAGGAGCTGAGATGATGTATGTTACCCACGCTTTAGGAAAAGGCATACTCTTCATGATGGCAGGAGTAATTATTGTTAGAGTTGGAACTAGAAGCATCACAAAACTTGGAGGCCTTGCCGGCAAAATGCCTATCACTGCGGTATGTGCAGTAATTGGTGCACTCACAATAATGGGGGTACCACCAACTAGTGGATTTATGGGCGAATGGATTCTATTTTATGGTGCTCTGGAGACTGCCATTGAAGATGGATCTACTATAAGAGCGGTTACATTTGGATTGGGATTGATTGCAACAGCTTTGACAATGTCATATATTTTATGGATGCTAAAACGTGTATTCTTTGGAAAAACCCCAGAGCACCTTGAAAACGTGAAAGAAGGAAGTTGGTATATGACTGCTCCGATGATGGTACTCGCTGGATTTACCATCGTCGTAGGAATTTATCCTGATATCTTTTTGAAAACAATCATTCCTTACATGCAGGGAGTGTTGGGAGTTTAGAAAATGGCAACAGAAGCTTTGGGTTTACCTTTTGAGGCAACTTCGGTTGCTGCATGGTTAGTTTGGATTTTACCATTTGCAGCTGCACTTATCATGCCAGCAGTTGGAAAAGCTTCAAAGAATCTTACCGGATACGTTGCAGTAGGCTTTGCATTAATGAGTGCCCTTTCAGCAGCATCACTTTTTTCAGTTGCATTAGAGGCAACTGAAATCCACCATCAAATTAATTGGATTGAATCAATTGGATTGAAGGGAGGAGTTCTTGCAGATCCACTTTCTGTAATCATGGCAAATGTGGTAGGTTGGATTTCTTTCCTAATCATGATTTACAGTACAGGCTACATGAAAGGTGACAAAGATATTACACGATTTTGGTTCTGGATGATGTTCTTTATTGGTTCAATGCAACTGATTGTTTTATCTGATAACTTACTTCAGGTATTTTTTGGATGGGAGGGAGTAGGTCTTGCATCATATGCATTGATTAGTTTCTGGTATCGTGACAAGAAAAAAGATCATGTTGGAACAGAAGGAAAAACTGTTCTAGGTCTATTAGATTACTATGCTCCAACGCACGCCGGAATGAAGGCATTCATCATGACTAAGGTAGGAGATGTAATGATGATTGCAGGAATGCTTTTGATATTTTTGTTTGCAGGAACATTTGGCTTTAAGGAATTAATGGGTGACCTTGCTTGGGCCCAAACTATGGATGCTCAAGGACTTCTTGTTCCTGCCTTTGTGTTGCTATTTGGTGGTGCGGTAGGAAAATCTGCACAGTTCCCACTAAACGAATGGCTCTTAGAGGCAATGACTGGCCCAACCGCAGTTTCTGCATTGATCCACGCAGCCACAATGGTAAAAGCAGGGGTATTCCTTGTCGCAAGGATAGGACCAATTGTTTTTGCTTTGGCAGCAGCCGGAATAATGGCAGAACAATTCTTTGAAATTATTGCATGGGTAGGTGCAATTACTGCATTGCTATTAGCTACTCAAGGGATGGTCAATCAAGAAATTAAGAAAGTTCTTGCATATTCCACTGGTTCCCAGATTGGTTACATGATGATGGCACTCGGTGTTGCAGGACTATCCCACCAATATGTTGACGGATATACTGCTGGATTCTTCCATTTGATATCTCATGCAATGTTCAAAGCTTCTCTCTTTATGGCCGCAGGTTCTTTGTTGCATGTGGTAGGTTCTAGATTCATGTCTGATATGGGTGGACTTCGTAAACATATGAGAAAAACATATGCCTTCATGTGGGCAGCAGGACTTGGATTGATGGGAGCTCCATTTATCACAACAGGTTTCTGGAGTAAAGATGCAATCTTTGCTGCAGTATACGAGTCTGGAAGTGAATGGGCATTACCTCTTTACTCAATTGCTGTTTTGACAGCAGTGATAACAACATTTTACACAACAAGAATGATGGGTCTTGTTTTCTTTGGAAAGAAAAGCAAGCATATTGAGAAGATGGAAGAAGAAGGGCATCATGTACATGAAGCATCACTTTCAATGTGGGTTCCTTATGGCATTCTTGCAGCTCTAACAATCGGTATTGGTTTAATCGGATTCTCAGCTGAAGAAAATATTCACCACATGTTTACAGAATACTTGGATTATTCCTTTGGAATCCACACAGAACATATTGAATCTGGCGAATCATTTCTACCTGCACCATTAGATGGACTAAATCCAATTGCCTTAGGATCATCATTGGTTGCATTTTCAATAGGAATTGGACTAGGTTACATATTCTACATTGGACGTTGGGTAGATCCTGTAAAATTTGTAAACTCGAACATCTTTTTCTATGCAATTCACAAAGTTATGTTAAACAGATGGTATCTTAACGCGATAATCTACTGGTGCTTTGTTGTGGCCCCGTTATGGCTTGCAAGAGCAGTATTCAGGTACTTTGAGAAAACAGCAATTGATTATGGAATGAATGATGGATTCCAAAAAGCTGCTGGTTGGAGTGCCAAAGTTGTTCAAGGAACTCAGACAGGTGTGACACAATCATACCTATTCGTATTTGGAGCAGGATTACTCTTTGTAGTTCTGATATTGTTGATATAGGAGGATTATGAGATGTTAGAAATTAGTTCAACCCCATTGGTAATAATAGCAATACTAGGTGTTGCCGGAGTTGTTTTGCCAGTAATTAATGTAATAAGAAAAGAAAAAGGCTCCAACTCATTTTATGCCGTAATTGCATTTGCCGCATTAATTATTTCCATAGGGTATGTCGGCTATCAATTCTTAAATGACAATGTTCTTCCATCAGCACTCTTTTCTGAAGATGTTATCGTAGATGATGCGTTTGGAGGATTCTTTGCAATTGCAATGCTAATTGTTGCAATCTTCACAACAGTTGGCTCTTTTAACTACATGAGAAAACACAACTATCCTGCAATCTACTATTCGTTAATCCTATTATCTACAATCGGTATGGTGCTAGTTGCATACTCTACTGACCTGATAATGTTATTTGTGGCATGGGAGCTAATGAGTATTCCAACATACGCTCTTGTTGGATTCATCAAGAGAAATCCTCAATCTAACGAAGCTGCACTAAAGTACTTCTTGTTTGGTGCCTTGTCATCTGCAATAATTGTTTACGGTATTTCCTTAACATATGGAATTACCGGCTCCACTAATATCGGTGAAGTAATTCAAGGATATTCTAACTTAGATCCAGGACTTCTTCCACTAGCACTGTTATCGGTAGGAATGTTTGTTGCAGGATTTGGATTTAAGATGGGATTAGTCCCATTCCACCAATGGCTTCCAGATACTTATGAGGGCTCTCCACCAACAATCACCGCATTATTAGCTGCGGGTACCAAAAAGGCAGGATTTGCAGCAACCATAAGAATTGTAGTTCTCGGAATGGTTGTCCTTAACCTTGATTGGACTTTAGCCTTGGGAATCTTGGCAATCATGACTATGACTATTGGTAACGTCGCCGCAATTATGCAAAAGAATCTCTCAAGGATGTTGGCGTATTCCAGCATTGCACATGCTGGGTACATATTGATTGGGCTTGCAGTATCTCCCTACAGCTCTCTTGGCTTGCAGGGATCATTATTCCAAATACTCAACCATGCAGTAATGAAAGGAATGGCATTCATTGCCGTTGCAGGAATTGTAACTACTCTTGCCGTTACCAATTTAGATAAACTAAAGGGTCTTGGTAGAAAAATGCCAATTACATCTCTTGGACTAGTTATTTCCTTATTGGCGTTAGCAGGTGTTCCTCCCCTTGCAGGATTCTGGAGTAAATTGATGCTCTTTGGAGGTGCTCTTGATGCAGGTGGTGCTTTATGGTGGGCACCTTGGCTTGCAATAGCGGGTGTTCTTAACAGTGCTCTATCACTAGCTTACTATGGTTGGATTATGAGACGAATGTACTTTGAGGGAGAAACAGAAAAGCGAGTTTCTGAACCAAAATCAGTAATTGCAGTTGTAGTATTTTCAATAATCTTCCTAGTTGGCTTTGGTGTCTATCCAGATCCAATTATCAAATTTGTAGAATATGCAACTCCAGTAGTTAGTTTAGGACTTATGCCTTAAACATTGTAAATTTAATTAAATTATCGAGATTATTCTTTGCATCATTATCAGAAATTTTTCTCAAACCCTTTCTAGCTTTTTCAGAATATTCTTTTAACATCTCTTCCATTTTATTAAAAACATCTCTTGGATCTGAACTTTTCTTGATGAGCAAATTGAATAATTTGTCCTCATTTTTCCAATCAAACAAATCATCTCTTATTTGATATGCTATTCCAATATTTTTTCCATATTCGGTAAGAGATTCAATTTCTTCTTCAGTCCCTCTGCCAATTATGGCGCCAATCCTCGATGCTGCTTGAAATGCAACTGCTGTCTTGTATTCAATTACTTTTAGATAATCATCAAAGGTAACATCCTCGCTAGCTTCCAAACGATTTTCAATCATTTCACCCTCACTCATTAGCATGGCAGTGCTAGCTAATTCCTTTGTTATTCTAGCATTATCTAGTCTGGAGGATATTCCTAAAATTAGTCCCAAAACAAAGTCGCCGGTTAAGACACTAGTGTTATAGCCATATTTGATATGAAATGGATCTTTTTGTCTTCGGAGTGTCTCATTATCAATAATATCATCATGAATAATAGATTCCATGTGTAGAAACTCTACTGCACAAGCTGCTGCCAATGTATTATCATCAACTTTGCCAACGCTTTCTGCAGCTAATACAAGAATAATTGGCCTGATTCGTTTTCCTCCATCTAAGGAATATTTTAAAGGTTCAATAAACTCTGATTCAGAATAGAGATCTAATTCCTTATCTAAGGATTGGTTAATCTTATCAATATATTTTCCATAGGTTTCAAGTAGAGGATTAATCTCTAAATTTTTCCTGTCCAAGATGGCCTAAAGACAAACCTCTGTCATTACTAAATAAATCTTGGTGCTCCAGCCGGGATTTTCATCGTAAGATTTTGAACCCGGGATCACTGCCTTGAAAGGGCAGTATGCTTGACCGGTCTACACCACTGGAACCCAATCCAATTCCATATTTTATCCATAAAATCTTTTGTAAACAACAAAGATTTTTTTACTGGCGATTTAGGAGATGTCATATGAATTTGATAAAAAGAATCGATGAAATGATTGAAGAGAGAAGCTTACTTAAACATCCGTTTTACGAAATGTGGTCTGATGGAAAATTAACAGTAGACTCTTTGGCAGGATATTCTAAAGAGTATTTTCAACTTGTAAAAGCAGTTCCATCATTTATGAGTCCAATTATTGAAAAGGCACCAGAATCAGTAATCCCTGAATTAGTTGATAATCAAAAAGAAGAGGCAGACCATATTCAACCCTGGATAAAATTTGCCGGCGAACTTGGAATTCCAGAAAATGAAATGACAAAATATGAGGGACTGGAGAAGACCAAAAAGGCAGTATCTGATTTGAGTGAATTGATGAATACCTATGAAGGGGGCTCTTGTGCAATGTATGCATTTGAAAAAGAGATTCCAAAAATTAGCCAAACTAAACTCGATGGCATGGCAAAATTCTATGGAATGACAAATGAAAATGCCACTGAATATTTCAAATTACACACTGAAGCCGACATCCGACATGCAGCAGCCTGGAGAAATATCTTAGAAACGACTTCTACAAATACAGATGATCTGTTACAAATTGCAGACAAGTCCATCTCTGCGCAAAACTTGTTACTTGATAGTTGCTATGAAGCATACTGTTAGGCTGATAACATTTTAAACCGAAGATATATCCAATTTTTGTAGGGCCCGTAACTCAGCTTGGTAGAGTAACCGGCTCATAACCGGTGAGCCAAGGGATCGAAGCCCTTCGGGCCCATAATAATTCTATTAGTTTTAAAATGACTAGGGATAAAATTTAGTGGCCGCAATGAAGAATCAGAGTTATATCTGAATGGTGATTGGAAGGCATTTGTCTGAGCTGCCACTAATTATTTTGCGTTAATTTGATCTTGAACTTTTTGCAAAATCTCATCATCGACTAGATTTTCCTCATGTAATGCTTTTGTGATTTGCATTACATTTACTATAGTGTGTAAGGTTACTCCTTGCTCTTTGAGTGCTTCATCTGCACCTTCCATTCTATTTACAATCACATATGCATCTTTTACTTCAACTTTGGCTTCTTTGAGAGATTTTATGCCGCCAACAACAGAACCTCCTGTTGTGGCTACATCATCTATCATTACTACCTTTAACCCATCATGGATTTTACCTTCAATTGATTTTGAGGTCCCATAATCTTTTGGTTTGCTTCTAACATAGATTAGCGGCTTTACCGTTTCGATGGCCAAGGCAGATGCAATAACCAAACCGCCTGTAGGGACTGAGACCAGAGAATCAAAATTTTCTAGTCCTACATCTTTGATTATCTCATTTTGAAGGTATTTTACCATCTTTCGGAATTCATGTGGATAGCTAGGAACTAATCGCAAATCTACATAATAGGAACTTTTCTTTCCGCTTGCCAGAGTAAAATCTCCAAATTGAATTATTTTATTTTCGTACAGAAATGTTGAAAACTCTTTCACAAAATCCATACCAAAATTAACTTCACTGGATTTATTTTGGTTTGTATTGCTTGGAGTATTGTGCCTGAGATCTGGTTGAATTATGGTATAACTGACGTTGTTTTAGACATTCGAGCTGAAAATTTAGAGAAAAAAATTGATTCGGAGGGAACAATTTTGGAGGATACTGCAATCAATGAAAAGCTTGGATCACTGAATTTATCAAAACCCATGGATTTGGTAGTTTTACACAACTCCAGATCTATTCAAAAAATTATTAACTCTCTGTTTACAATGTGTGAGCAAAAATCTCTCCCATTTCCAAATGTCCTGGCAGAGAAAAAAATCATGAATCAGGTAAAGGCAGGAATGCCTGAAGGGAGCTCAATTAACGAATTTGATACTGGTGACCTGTCAAATTCCAATCTGTTTTTTATTGCAGAGATGGAATTTGATGGATTATTCGGATACGAGACAATATCTACTAGATTAATTAGAAAATTTGGACAAGACCAAATGCTATCTGCATATGCCAAAAGAAAAGGTAATCTTCCAACTCCGGGCCAACCAACAGATAGCCTAGAAGAAGCAAAAAAGTTTGCAAATAATTTTGAAATTCAAGGAATTGAAGTTGTTGCAAACTCCAAAGGAATAGCTGACTTTTCCATTGGACATCCATCTGAAACTATGTCACTTGCCAAAACCCTGGAATCTTTTGCCATTCAGGATATTGGAAAACAAAAATCCATGATAATTAGTACTGGTAAGGATGCAAGCAATGACACCTTAAGTAAATCCCTCTCGTCTCTTTGGAATTGCTCAAATGCAATACAAGAAGGTGGTCTTGCAATTTTAGTAGCAGAATGCAAAACAGGTTTGGGATCTGATGCACTTCAGCAATACATTGAAGAAAGATTACCTCTAGAAAAACTTCGAAACCCAACCAAATACATCACAGGTATGGAAGACTTGTTATTTCTTACAGAGGTTCAAAAGAATTTCCAAATAGGACTTGTTTCAATCTTGCCTGAATTTTATTCAAAGAAATTAAACATGATTTCAATTTCTGGAATCAAAGAAGCCATGGAATACATCCTTAAAACGCAAGGAGCAAGACAAAAAGTTGCCGTAGTATCAGATGGTGCAAGAATCTTACCAAGGTAACAAGCCAGAAGGTAAGGGTGCACACAAAATAGCCAACACTACTACTCCGGCATAGGCCAATTTTCTGTTTCTAGAAAGTGGGGATATATCGTCAAGAGGATTTGCGCTTGGATTTTTAGAACTCATGATTAAAATTAAAATTGCCATTAGCCAAAAATCTAACAATACCAATATTGCCATGCTTCCATATGTCGCATATCTATGTAATTTAGGACCAAGTAAAGTTCTTGCAAGATGTCCACCGTCTAATTGCCAAGCTGGAAGTAAATTCAAAAATGTAATTAAAAATCCAATCCATGCAGCAAACATCAAGGGAGTCATTAATACTTCTCCCCCATCTCCACCTTTTCCAAACATTGCAAGCGATGCTGTCATTAGTAAAGGCTCACCAAGTTCCCATTCCATCAATCTTGAGTCTTCATAAAGTCCCTGAGCTATATTTTCTTCAAGAACGGGTGCAGTATATGCGCCAAATATTGAAACAATTACCGCAATAATTAATCCTGCAATGGGACCTGCAATAGCAACATCGAACAAAATTTCTCGATTTATCGTTAAACCTCTTGATTGGATAAAAGCACCAAATGTGGGTATCCCGATAACGGGTAATCCTGGAATAAAATATGGCCATGTGGTCTTTAATCTATGTATTCTTGCAGCAATTAGGTGTCCTGATTCGTGTATTCCTAAAATTCCTAAAAGGGATAAAGTATAGACGCCAGCCATTTCATATGGATTTCCAATTTCAATTATGGAATTTGCTAAATCTGTTCTTACATAACCATCAATCATTACAAAACTGACCACAACTGCAAACAATATTCTTGGAGTCCATGATGCATTGAGCCACTTTCTTCGTTTTTTTTGCGGAAATCTCTGAATGATTAAGTATTTTCCATCACTCATTTTCTCCAATTTGCATACGTAATTCATATCCTCTAGTCTTCTTGCCAGTTCCTCAAATTTTGACTTGAATTCATAGTCTTCTATTTTGAACTCCAGGGAGTACAAAGATTTGTTAAAATCCCTTACATCAAACATTGAATTTACAATAGAAATAACATCTTCTTGACTAGAATCACTCATTCCAAGTTAACTTGTAATCCTTCCATTAAATGGCTTTGTGGTATTCTCAGATTAGGTAAGGATTATGAAAACAACTCAGAGGTGGTGCGTAGGTTATCCTTTTGTAATAGAAAGAACATACTATTCATAAAATTAAATATCAAATGTAGATTACCATAGGCATGCAGGTAATTCTAAGACAAGTCAATGATGTGATAATCAGAAGGGCAGAACCAAGCGATCTGATACCTGTAATGGAAATTAATCTAAAAACACTACCAGAACACTATTCTGATTATTTCTATGAGAGTCTCTTGGCCGAAATCCCAGAGGCATTTATCGTAGCTGAAGTTAATGGAAAGCATGTTGGATATGTAATGTGTAAAACAGAATATGGATTTTCAAATTTTAAGAGATTGGGATTTGTAAAAAAAGGACATGTGGTATCTATTGCGGTTCTCGAGGAATTCAGAAAAAAAGGAATAGGAAAAGCTCTAGTTGAAGAATCAATCAATGGTGTTAAATTAAAAAAATGTGATGAATTTTATCTTGAGGTAAGATGTA
>JASFUC010000017.1:0-14883 GCA_050050475.1 Nitrosopumilaceae archaeon | reverse complement strand
AGTAGCAGATTCAAACTTTTAGTTTCAAATTGTGATTTTATTTTTAGAAAGGCATTTTGAGTACTTCTTCCTTTACAATCTTGTGAGTGAGGAACTAATGAAATCCATCATAGTACTGATACAAAATGATATAGGAGATAAGGAGATTTTAATGCGAATTTTAAATGATCTCAAGAAAGAAAAAATTCCATTTGGGCCAGACAAATCATATCTAAAAAACATCATTGAAAAGCACCTTCCAAAAGACATGTATCTTCTGAAGTCTTTAGATTAACGAATTCATATTTTTGGGCAATGATATGATTTCATTTTTACCTAAATGATATCCTAACATTCCACCTAAAAAACCAAGAATAATAGAATCATCATCAGACGATGGTTATCTGGTTTTTATCATGTTAAAAAATTTAGTGCTGATTTTTTTCTATTTAGGCTATAGATAAGTGTGGGTCGGTAGATTCACTTCTAAAATATTTGACATTAAATTTTTAAGACTAATCATTCTAAAATATTTCAAAAAAACAACAAAATGTAAAATGTGAAATAACTTATCTTCATCATGATAAAACCATCTTTACAAGGAATTTTTAGATTGAGAGATTTTGTTTAGACCTTGTGAATATTACATTCCTTTTGATTTATGGCAAATCAACGAAGTGGATCACGGCTTCTGTCACGCATCATGACAAGCCCAACAACTGAGATTATCAATGCTGGTATAAGATAGAACGCCGGCATGAGATGGTTTCCTGTCACATGTATCAACCATGTTATGATGACAGGAGTCGTACCACCAAAAATCCCAAGAGAAATATTGTAAGTGATGGAATAGGAGGTCAATCTATCGCTTTTTGGAAATAGTTCGACATACAATGCAGGGGCTGCACCAAGTGGCACTGCAATGATAAGTGCAAGAAGAGACTGCACTATTGCAAACTGTGTTGCATTATCATCGGACAGAAAAGCAAAAGCGGGAATGGAAATCAACATTGTAACAATAAATGATGCTATGATCATTTTCTTGCGACGCCATAACGTGTCAGAGAGGTATCCAAACACAGGTATAAGAAATATGCTCAAGCCAATTGTAGTCATGTTGATTTCAAGTGTCCTGTCTAAAGGAATATCTAGGAATTCATTGGCGTAGGTGGGCAAGTATACCAAGGCAAGGTAAAAGAATACTGCATAGCCCAGTGACAAAGTAAGGCCTTCCAAAAGTTCGCGGCGATTATTGTGAAATGCCTCCATGATGGGCGTTTCTGCCGAGTGTCGTCCCTCCTTTTTATGTATGACATGTGCTGGTAGTCGTTGCCGGACCAAGATGGTGACAGTTCCAAGTACTCCACCTAGCAGAAAAGGTATACGCCATCCCCAAGTATAAAGAGTGTCTTGGGAAAATATGGCAGTGACAACTGCTGCTGCTGCAACGCCAAATAGCAGACCCAAGTTGGCACCAATGTTGGCAAAACTTCCAAAAAAGCCACGGCGATTTTTTGGAGCATTCTCAACCATGTATGTTACTGAACTGCTAAATTCCCCACCAACGGAAAGTCCCTGAAAAAGTCGTAGTATGATTAGAAAGACAGTGGCCCATATCCCTACTGTTTCGTATGTGGGCAAGGCGCCAAGAAGAAATGTTGCAATACCCATTGTCAATACAGACAGCAAAAGGGCGCGACGTCTGTCAAAAACATCACCGATATAGCCAAAAAACCATGCACCAATAGGTCGTGCAAAAAACCCTACGGCAAAGATTCCATATGTTGAAATTAAAGACATGATGGGATCGCCAGGCTGAAAAAAGATTTTGGATATGACTACTGCCAAAAATCCATACAATGCAAAATCATACCATTCAAGGACATTTCCCAACATCCCTGCAGAAATTGTAAGAAATTTTCTGGAAGGTTTGAAAGGGAACATTAAATTTTACTAGACCATAAAAAATTATAATTTTTTGTGTCGGTTCCCAATCTTAACCATTTAGATTTACCTTGGAAATCCGGATTTAGAATGTGCATGGATTGGGATCTTGGTAGATTAACCATAATAGATTAGAACAACTTATGAACTCTTGAGAAAATAAAAAAATGAAAAATTGAAATTATTAAATAAATTCCTGAATATTACTTTATAATGCAAAAAAGCCATGTTACTACGTATGACTCTTGAGGTGATTTCCTATTCCATCTGATCCTATTTGTGGCATGGTAGTGGAAGAAAAAAAAGATTCAATTTCTTTTGAAATTGAGGGCCAACAGTATTTTTTTTGCAGTCATCACTGTCTTGACAAATTCACAAAACCCCACAAAGAATATCTGAAATTAAAAAAACTTCTCCTAGTTGGGATAGCCCTTACAATACCTACAATATTTTTTACCTATGCGAATAGTCTTCCAACGCAAGCAGGCCACTACTTGCTGTTTGTGATGGCGACTCCTGTCCAGTTCATGGTGGGATATAGATTCTATCGTGGGTCTGTTGACTCTATCAAACACAAAACGGCCAATATGGATATTTTAATTGCCGTTGGAACAAGCACTGCCTGGCTTTATAGCTCAATTGTCACATTCTTTCCTGAGTTTTTTCCATTTGAACACGTATACTTTGAAACATCTACTGTGATCATCACCCTAATTTTGACTGGAAATCTGTTAGAGCATAGAACAAAAGCAAAAGCCGAACGCTCCATGAGAAAATTGTTTGAGTTAAAGGCAAGAACTGCCCACATCATTAGAAAAGGAATAGAGACCGAATTTCCAATAGAACAAATTACAATTGGTGATCATCTCATTGTTAGGCCTGGTGAAAAAATTCCAACAGATGGAATAATAGAAAAAGGAACCACTTTTGTTAATCAGGCAGCAATAACAGGCGAAAGTGTTCCTGTTTTCAAAGAAGCAGGAGATGAGGTCATAGGTGCCACTATTAACACCGAGGGCCTAGTTGAAATTAGAGCAACCAAGGTGGGAAAAGATACTGTTCTATCTAACATTATCCAACTGGTTGAAGAAGCCAAAAACAGTAAACTTCCTCTTCAGAACATAGTTGATAAGGTATCTGCATATTTTGTTCCAATAATCATCCTAGTGGCAATATCATCCGGTCTTTTGTGGTATTTTGTCGGACAAATTGGGCTAACCTTCTCAATACTGTCTTTTGTATCTGTAATTATTATTGCATGCCCGTGTGCAATAGGGATAGCTACACCTGCTGCACTGATGGTGGGGTCCAGCAAGTCCGCGGAGAATGGCATTTTGATCAAAGGTGGAGAAAATTTGGAGGTTGCCCGAAGGATCCAAACTATAGTTTTTGATAAAACTGGAACATTGACTACAGGAAAGATTGTCGTAACTAATGTTGTTTCTTTTGGGACTATGAGTGATCTTGAGATTTTGCGGTTGTGCTCAATTGCAGAACAAGGTTCAGAGCATCCTCTTGCAAAGGCGGTTTTAAAACATGCAAAGGACCAAGGACTGTCGACAAAAAATCCAGATTCTTTTAGAGCCGAATCTGGAATGGGAATTGTTGCAGTAGATGAAGGTCATGAAATTATTGTTGGGAATAAACAGATGTTAATCCAAAACAACATAACTACAGATAACAGAACCCAAATTAAAAAGATTGAATCTTTTGGAAAGACTACAATATATGTTGTATTTGACAAAAGCATTGTTGGGTGTATTGTCTTGCAAGACAAGGTAAAAGAAAATGCCTCGGATGCAATATGTATGCTAAAGACCAAGGGTATCGAAATTGCAATGGTGACTGGAGATAATAAAACGACAGCTGAAATGATTGGCAATGAACTTGGAATTGATAAAATATTTTATGATGTTTTGCCTGCAGACAAGGCAAAAATAATTCAAGATTTTAAACTGGAGGGAAAAATAGTTGCCATGGTAGGAGATGGGATAAATGATGCTCCCGCATTGGCAGCGGCAGATGTAGGAATAGCCATTGGAAGTGGAACTGAAATTGCAAAAGAAACAGGAGGAGTAGTGCTTATTGGAGATGATCTAAGGAATGTTGTAACTGCATTGGATCTTGCAAAAAAGACCTCAGCCAAAATTAAACAAAACCTTGCTTGGGCTTTTGGATACAATACTGCATTAGTGCCTATTGCAGCTGGAATTTTAGTGCCATTTTTTGGCCCTGAGATGTATTCCTTTTTGCCCTTTTTGGCAGCTGGCGCCATGGCTTTTAGCGACGTTACAGTGGTTGGAAACTCTTTGCTTTTGACTAGGTATAAACCCCCATTTCACAAATAATTTAAACTCATCAAAATTGGAATTAAATCATACACTCACATAAGATAATGAAAAAGTTCATGACGGCTGCAATAGGTCCATAAAAGAATTTCACATAAGGGTCCATGGTCCTCATTCATACTCATTTCTTTCTAAAACAAATGTTTTCATGTCAGAATTTTCACTTACTTTCTTGAAAACTTTTTTAAATTTATGAGAACAGTCCTTACAATGGCTAAGGCAGACATAGCCTGTACATCTACCTTTATTGTCTACATTAAATGCAGTAAAATCGTCATACATTATACTTTCATGATTACAAACCAACTCTGACAATTTACCATAATATGTTGGTAGTCTTCTTATAAAAAACTCGTCATCGCAAGTTTTTTTCTAAGATCGAGTATTAAGAAATTTTAGTTTCTCTTTAAAGGGATTTTTACTTAATTTAAGGAAAAGGAAATTTAGATTAAACTAATTTTTATCAATATTAAATACAAAAAGAAATAATTTAGTATATACCTATCCAAGAAACATTTCCCTGCAACCCCTAAAAGATCGCAGAAATGATTTTTCAGATGCCGACATGATGGTTTTTCAAAAGATGAAAAAAATCTACGAGCCGGTAAAAAGAAAACACATTACAGCTGATACTACATTGAACCCTGAAGAAAATGCAAAACTAATATCAATTAAGATGACCCCTGTGTTATAAAATCAAAACTGAAAATTTGACAAATTATTTTATACCAAATTCTATTCATTATTTTTAATGGTAGGCCAGGGTATCTTGATTGGCATTATAGTGGGAGTGTTTGTTGCAGGATTTGGAGTAGGCTATGCAGTTTTACAGTCCACTGTTGCTCCTTCACCAATGATGACGCCACAGCAAATGACAAATGATCCGCAGATGGTAAACCAGTGGCACCAACAAATGATGCAGAACCCCCAGGCAATGAACCAGTGGATGAACACAATGGTAAATGATCCGCAATCCATGAATGCATGGACAAATGCAATGATGCAAAACCCTCAGGCAATGTCCTCATGGAATCAACACATGATGCAGAACCCAAACACGATGAACCAATGGATGAACACAATGATGAGCAATCCGCAAATGATGAATTCCATTATGAACAATCCCCAGTTCCAGCAGATTTGGATGGCACCGTGGCTGAATAATAGCACAAACTGGAATCATATGATGGATTCTGGTTGGATGGACCAAAACATGGGTTATGGAATGTTGGATTCAGATATGGTGGATTTGGATGATATGGGCTCGGGCATGATGGGAGGACAGATGATGATGGGAAATACAGTTACTCAGGAAAGTAAAGTCTTGGAAATAATTGACAATATTGAAAAGATTCTAGATAATGTCTCAGAAAACTATAGAAGCGGTAACAAAGACACTGCATTTTCTCTTGCAACAAACGCATACCTTGAAAATTACGAGTATGTTGAGGGGGCAATAGCGCAAAAGGACAGGCCACTTATGGAAAAAGTTGAACTGATGCTAAGAGTTGATTTGCGTTCCATGATCAAAAACGGGGATGCACCAGACAATATAGATGCAAAAATTGATTCCATAAAGAATCAACTGTCAATAGCCAAATCATTATTTCAGTGAAACTATGATTCATCAAAAAATCTGAGCATTCAGAAATTTATTTGGTTAAATACCACTTGCCAGATAAGGCGTATTTATTGAAAAACCAACATAAGTTGATTACTCATTTTCTATTTTAAAATCAAAAATTTAATTATTTTGAGGTACATAAAAAATCATACAAATGGTTCATCATCTGATTTCCCTTAGAAATTCAGGTTTAGAATCTACATGACTGATAGCCCCTCTAGACAAACATCTACCTAACAACTAAAAATTTACAAATTTTGTTACGATAATCGTCCAAAATAAGAATATGAACCCGATTAGGCACAAAAAACGATTCCGGTTGATTCCGTGAATAATTCATGTTCATATGTCGCCTTAAAAAAATAATAAAGTCCAATTTGTGGACAAAATTGAACCAAGTCTTGTCAGAATTTTAAAATTATAATGAATTTCACGAAATTATAGGCCGAGCATTAAACTAAATTGACAAAACCCGACGGGGGAATTGCAGTTTTTGGCGAGAATGAAAATAAGAGTAAAAACTAGCATAAACAAAAAATCCTTTATGTTAATTCTACGTATTATAGGGTACACAAAATGGAAATCATGGGAAGAGGATTCAGACAGATTATGCGAGAATCACCACTATATTTTCAACTTGGCCTAAAGTTTGCAGGATACAAGTTATTTAACAAAAAAAGTCCATTTTATGGTTCGGCAGACATTACTAACGTATGTAATTTACATTGCACGCATTGTTACTGGTGGATTAACAGAAAAGAAAATGAAGAACTCTCCTTAGACGAATGGAAGAAAATAATCCATGAAAAATTTAAAAAAAATAATGTTTTCATGGTAACCTTAGTTGGAGGCGAGCCACTTATGAGACCAGATGTAGTAGAATTATTTGTGAAGGAATTTCCAAAAAGAGCATGCCTGGTTACAAATGGGACATACCCGTTACCATATTTTAAGAACATTTACTTTTACTGGATTTCAATTGATGGTGACCAAGAAACCCACGACAAAATTAGAGGCGAGGGTTCTTGGATGAAAACCCGAAAAAATGTAATTGACTACGTAGAAAATAATGGATCCATAGCATGGAAAGACATATGGATCACAATGACAATTAATTCAATGAACTATAAGACAATAAAAAAAGTGATAGAAGAGTGGAAGGATTATTCTAACAAAATTGGATTTCAATTTCACACACCATTTACTAAAGGTGATCCTTTATGGATCCCATTTGGAGATAAAAGAACCAAGATTATAGATGAAATTCTAGAGATGAAATCCAAAAAATACAAAGAATATATCGTTAATCCCAAGGATCAATTACAAATTATGAAGAGGAATTGGGGAGGGAAAGGGACCACCCCAATTGATTGTCCCACCTGGGCAATTATTTCAGTAGATCATTTAGGTAGAGAAAAGAGGCCTTGCTGCATTGGAAGTGCTGAGAAGGATTCAATGAAACCCATATGTGAAGAATGTGGTTTAGGTTGTTATTCAGTACTTATTGGATATGGGATTAAAGGAAGTCCCTGATAATGGTTTTAGTTTTCAGTTATCTACTTTAATCGTAATCTTTTATCCAATCTCCTCAACTCACGCAGATTTGTGATTTCTACTGATTTACTTTTAGTTAACATCCGCGAAATTTTAGGTTTAGCACCTTTTCCAAGCTTCATCACTATTTTACCCTTATGAGAAATGCATAATGTAAAATTATTTTCCTCCAAAATTTTGGCAAACTTTCTTGCTTCGCTGAGTCGTTCAAACATTCCCTTTGATGTAGGAATGTTAAATTCGATATCCAGTAAATCAATAACAACAGTGTTTTTGCTAAAAGACAGTTTTAGAGATTTTTTATGATTTTCACTTATTTCTAAACTACCTTCCTTTACTAGTCTTAGCAAATCTACGAGAAGTTTACTAGCCATTTGATGTCGTTTAATTTATCCGACAGTAATGGTGATTTTTCCCGTTATCGTTATTTTCCCTGCAGGTAAGAACTTTCCCTTTGCATCTGCTCTGTCTGCCTCAAAGGTGACTCCATTGAAGTCATAGGAAATTGAAGTGTGTTTTGCAGTTAATCGCTCAAAAACCTCTGCAAGTAGATTTACCCATTCTCCTTCTACTGTTGACATGATTTATGAAATAATTTCTGAAATTTAAGATTTAATTTCAGCATCATAAAAAATTTTAAATTTGACGCCTATTGAAAATTTAACTACCATGTCAAGATCTGAATAGTGCAAATCGCAATCAATTTTTTAACTAATTGCCTTGAAGATGGTTTTTCCATAGAGAGTATAAACAAATTTAGTTGTCGTGATAATATACCTCAAAGCAGAACCAGAACTTATTTCAATCGAGTCTTTTGTTTTCTTGTATTCTAGTGATTTGTAAAGATGATCTAAATCAATTTCGGATTTGTCAAAAATTGAACAAATTTCTTTGATTTCTTCTCTTGTATTAGATAACGGCATATCAAGTGCAAAAAGAACATCATCGCATGCCCAAAAATTTGCTTTGATGGCATGAGAAAATGCATGTCTAGGACTGAAAGGAAGAATAATGAAACTCATCAGCAGTAGAAGCATTGCATTAAAAAATGCCTTTATTTTCTCCAATGGAGGGACGGTGCCAGGAATTTCTTGCCTGATGTCTCTTCCATGTAAAATTATTCCTGTGTTTTTAATTCGTTGCAAAAATAATCCTAAAGAAGCAATAGTCCTAGTGCCGAGCTCTACTTTCAGATCCTTTCTAATTTTAAATCCTTTTAGATCGATTTGATCTTCGGAAACTACGTAAAACGGTTGTCCAAACATCATTTTATTTTCGGTTTTGAAAATTATATCCAGTACAAGGTTGTCAGTTTTTTTGTACGAGGTGCAAGTTTCAGATAGTTTTAGATCATATTTTGCATCAAGTTCCAAAAGAATACGGTTCAAATACTTTTCAATAGACTCACAAAGTTTTTTGTTTTTGATAATAACAATGCAATCAATGTCAGACTTTCCTCGAATCCATTCTCCCGTTGTGGCAGAACCAAACAAAACAAAAGAGATGATTTCATTAGGATACTTTAGGATTAATTTAGCAACCAATTCCTTCATGAATTGTTCAAGTTTTTTGTTTTGAATTGGCAAATAAAATCAAATTAAGTTTTCATTTAAGACTCATAAATTATTCGAATCTATATTACAAAAGATAGTCATAATCATGAATCTTTCTTGATTTTTAAAAGATCAGATAAATCGATAGTCCTCTTTTACTGTGTTTAAAACAAGGTGGGTTACGGTATTCTCAACATTAGGTATGCTCGATACTTTCTTTACAAATTTGCTTAATGATTTTCGGTCCTTAAATTTCCCAACGACCAAAATATCTGCAGTTCCTGTAATATCATAAACTGCACATACATTTTCAATTTTGGCGATTTCATCTTCAATTTCCACCATCTTTCCCTTGGTAGTAGTTACTTCAATAATTCCAGTAATATCATATCCCAGAGCACCATGATTCAGTCTTACAGTATAACCCTCGATTATTTTTTTTTGTTCAAGTTTTTTTATTCTTGAAATCATCGTTACAGTTGAGACATTTAATTTATGAGCCAACTGTCTTGCAGATTGTCTTGCATCAACAAGAAGATGCTTTAGAATTTTTTCATCTTTTTCATCAAAATCCATGTATTCTGATAGGTAAAAAATTATTTAAGAATTTTCAGTTTTACCATACAATCTTTATTGATTCTTTAACTATAGTGAATGTTCCTTCATTATTTAACATAGGTACAAAATTAATTTTTATTTCATAATGGACTGGATTCTAACTAAAATTTCTGTTTTCTAAATTACTGAGTCAAATCAACGAAGATTTGTTTTGCTGCGACTAAGTTATTTTCAATATCATATGCAAGGCCATAAAGTACTGCAATTGAGCCATTTGGAAAGGGAGTAACATTCTCAAGGACAATATTGCTTTTAGTGGTAGACTCGGCCATATTTGGAAAACAACTGACACATCCAATTTGATAAGAGGAAACACTAGCATCCTCATTCCATACAATTTGCACAGTAGCAGTGCTATTAGAATACTCTAAAACAGAGACATGAATTTCTCCCAGAGGTTCAGCATATGCCATACCCATTCCAAATACAATCAAAGGAAGTATCAAAAATAATCCTCTCATCAGATCTTCTGATTTTGATATTATCTTTTAACATTTACTATACAAATTCGAGTATATTTGTGCCTAAAAGAAAGATTTTCCTGAAGAATATAGTAAACATGATCTACAGAAATTAAGAAGAAAAAAGTTTCTTAGATTATTCAATTTTTGAGTTTTCAGAGTATCTGGGCTTTAGAACTTCAAGGATTTTATCAATAAAGTCCTTGACCAGATACAAAATGTTTGAAAAATACCTTTTTGGATTCTCATAGTGAGCCGAGTCCCAATATACGGATGGACTGTTATCCTCAGAAAGCTTGACTCGCAGATAGTTCCTAGGTTCATCTTTTCCCCGTTTTCCAGCATTTTTTAGAAGAGAATCATATGACTCTAAATTTTGTTGATTTCTAATCTCCCACAACCTGCTACTTGCACGATTCCAAAAATGCTGGTATTTTATCTGGCCCCGAGTTTCATACTCTGCATGAAATCCAATAACATCATAACCATAGCGATTAAGCCCATCATTGAATTCCTTATCTGAAATTATTTTTTCCTCATGTATTGGTTTTTGAAAATATTTCTCAAACTCCTCTAAAATTCTAATGTTTTCAGGACTGTCTTTTTTGCTAAGAGCATTCATGATTTCAGAAGGATTTGTTTGGTTGGAAGACAATCCCAAACCTAATTTTTTATTGACTTCTGTAAAAATCAAATCCAATGCAGCATTGGTATAAAACAAAAATCCGTCAATTGCAATTTCGTTTGAAATTTTATCTTTAGGAAAAATATCAAGTGGAATTGCAGTGGGGATTTTTTCCAAATTAATTTCAGCATAAAAAAGTCTATACTGAACGGAATCAATTAGAGTGTTTTTTTCATTATTGGTGTTTAGACCAGATTCCATTTGGATTTTTTTGCAAAAACTAGATTAAAATAATTGTTGTTAATTTTTTCGAGTCTCATATGGTTTTAAGATCTTGATTTTAAAATAAAAAAAGAAGCTAGTTGCTTCCTATCAAGAATATCACGCTTGCAGTTGTTGTGATATCTTGATCTGATGAGAATACAGGCGTAGATGATTTGAATGCAGCATCTTCTGCAACCGCTCCTGAAGCACTAAAAACTGGTATTGGTGGAGGAATGCCAAATTCTGACAGAGTCACTGCCTTGACCCCAACTATCTTATGATCAAGAGGGGCAAGTGCATTTTCAGCTTTCTTTTTAGCATTGAGAACTGCTTGTCCTAAAAGATTGTCCTTTATTTCTAGCTGCTTTTGTGGAGAAAGAGTAAATGACACATCATCTACCCGGTTTGCTCCCGAGGAAACAGCCCCATCAATAATGTCAGCTGCCTTGTTTAGTTGTCCAGTCTCAACAGTAATGGTGTTTGTAACTCTATATCCAACCAATTCTTGAGTATATTTTTCAGTGACAGAGTCCCTATAGTTGTCATAAATTGGATAGATGCTAATTCTAGAGGTACTAATCTCATCTTCAGATACCCCTAACGACCTTAATGTATTTACAATCGAGGTCATAGATTCTGAATTTGCAACTAATGCATCTTTTGCTGTTTTTTCTTGGGTTTCAACCCCAAAAGTAATGACAAGCAGGTCAGGATCAATAGAAGTTGTTGCGGTGCCAGTTACAGAGATAACCTTTTCACGTGAGGGAAATGGGGTTATCTGAGCTTCTGCCTGGTTTTCTGAAAGTGTAGTTACAGTAATTGCCAAAACAATTATCGCTCCAACAATTACTGAAATTACAATTTGTTTGTTCATAAAAATATGAATAAAAATTAGTATTTATTCAATCTGAAAATTTTCAGTTTTGTAAATTTAGAAAATTGTTTCTTTAAATAACAAATTCATCTTGGAATAGCATTGGGCCTTAGAGATATCGCATTAAAAGAGGAATATCGTTCAGATCGAGACGACATTGTTGCAGAATTCTTCTTTCCCTGTCTTAGTCATTGTATAGAGTATGATAGATGCGTAGATTATCTATCGATCCAAACCTTGGTAACAATAGCCATGGCATTTGAGAATTTTTCCTCAGGAGGAGCTAAATTACGTATGGTAACAGGTCACAGATTCAAGAGTTCAGAACTTGAGATTTTGACCAAGTTGTTTTCAGACAAATATACCAAGAGGTTTGATGGAGCGTTAATCAAAGATTCCAAAATTCAAAAATTACAAGATATTGTAAATAAGGGGCAAATTGAACTTAAAGTAGCAATTCCAAATTCAGAGCAAGTTACAGACTCTTTTTCTGAAAGAATTGGATTGTTTTTAGATGAACATGATCAAATTGTTGCATTTACTGGGACATCTAAAGAATCCTTTTCTACTCAAACTCGAGATTTCGAATCTGTAGATGTTTTTACATCTTGGAATGATAAAACCAGAGTCGAAAGAAAAATGAAAGATTTTGAAGAGTTGTGGGATAATAAAACAAAGTATGTTGAAGTCTATGATTTCCTATATGCTACAGAAAACAATTTAGTGAAATATTCTTCAGAGTGGGCATATAATGTCTAAATCTGAAATGACCCTTCTAATCTAGATTTGTTTTCGTAAAAATTCATTCGGTTGATTTTATAATAGATTACTTCTCCTCTTCTTTCTATTACTGCGATGATTGGTTCTTTTCCCATTTGTGTTATTTCTTCAATCTTTTTTTGAAGATGCCCCATCTTTTCTTGTTGACCCTCATTTAGTCCAAACACCAAAAATTTAGCTCCCTTTTCACCAAATTGCCCCCTTTCATAAACACGAAAGTCAGAGCCAAAGCCAAAGCCATCTTTTACAACATAACCCCTGTTTCGCAAATCTCTATAAATTAAAAATTTTGTAAGGGCCTCCGGGTCTTGTTTTTGGCATATTGTCATAAAGCCATCAAAATCAATTGTTTTTTTGCCTTTTTTTAAAATTAATTTATCAGAATAAAGAAGGTACAAAGATTCAAAAAATTTTAAAAATAATTTGCCAGATTCAATTTCTCCATATCCCTTTAGTTCTAATTCATGAATCATATCTTTATTAGAAATTTTGGTTTGAGCAGAAATTAATTCTCCTTCAACTAAAGGGGTGTCTTCCATAATTTAGACAATTTTCTGTGTCCCTATTTATGTTGAGTTTTGGAAAGAAATTAATTTTTAGAAGACAAATTTGGAATTAATCAAATTCATCCTTAGAATCATCCCGTCTAAATCAAGAACACTCCTAGATGATACAAAATTAGGTAATCATGGTCCGTGATAGGTGCTCAAATTCTTGGAGTTTAATTATACTACAGTAAGAACACAATAGAAGTAATCAAAAATCACAAAATTTTATCAAATCAGACTACAACGATTTCGTTTTTGTATGATTCTCTTGAAGACATTCCTCCATTGCCAGGATCTATCTTTTGTTTTGGATTCAAAGATGTGTCATGATGACAATTTTTGTTACAAACTGGGCAGAATTTCCTATCGAGAACTATGCATTGACAGATATGGTTTTTCATGTATGCTTGTGCAGATTGATTCCATTCCCCGGTGCCATTACAGTAAACACAGACGTAGGACGAGGTTTTCCCTACTCCTTTGCAAAAATCACAAATATCATCTAACATCTCTACTTATCGCCCTTATTGAAATCCTTAGAAATTCAATATATTTGAATATGTAGGTCTAGATTCTTCCAATCGATTCCAGATGTAGCCACATTTTCCTTGTCTAACCGTTAAAATATGGGCGTTTGAGTTTGATGATATCATGCATGGTGCTAATTACAGAGATGGAACTGGACAGCCGTTTACCAGAAAAAAATACATCAAAGGTAAGCCACAAATTAAAATTGCAAAATTTCAAGGCGGAAAGAAAGCAACCTATGAGTACTGTGTTCAATTACTCATTAATGAAAAGGTCCAGATAAGACATATGGCAATAGAGGCATGCAGATTAGCAGCAAATAAGACATTAGAAAAAACAACAGGAGAATCAGGATATTATTCTAGATTACGAATTTATCCACATAACTTACTAAGAGAAAATAAAATGATTGCAGCAGCTGGTGCAGATAGACTTCAAGAAGGAATGAGAAGAGCTTGGGGAAAAGCAGTAAGCTTGGGAGCAAGAGTAAATCAAGGTCAATGCATAATGGAGCTATACGTTAACAGCACACATGTAGATGCTGCAAAAAAAGCTCTAAAAGGTGCTTGTGTAAAACTACCGTGCACACCAACAATCAGAGTTCTTGATCATAACAAACCATCACCATAAGTTTTCAAATTCAGATTTTCTGTTTTTCAAATATTCTGCAAATTCATTGAATTCTTCTTTTGTAGGTTCTCTACCTAGAATCCTTTTTGTTTGATAGTAAAAGGCATTGTAAAGTCGACCCACTATAATTCCAAGAACGAAAGATTTTGAATCATCTATATTTGAAAGGTATTGTCTAAGTTGTTTAATTTCGCTTTTGTTAGATACTGTTTCTTGGATTTTTTCTTCGATTTTGATTTTTAGTTTTTCATCCATTACTTTTGTTGCATGAAATAGTTAAAAACAGTTTAATAGCCAAATTCGTTTCTCATGATTGTTGCAGTTATAGTACAGTCTGGTTAGTACTCGTGCTTGCCAAGTACGTGACCCGGGTTCAAATCCCGGTAACTGCACCATTCAATTATTTTGTTTTAGACCTTTTTCAATAATTTCAAGTGCGTCATGTGCCTTTTCAGGTTTTGGAAGCTGAATCATGAACACATTATCTTTACCATATGTTGATTTTGGCGAAGATAATGCAAGCATAGAGGTTTTTGCTAGAGATTGAAAAAAA
>JASFUC010000016.1:0-15133 GCA_050050475.1 Nitrosopumilaceae archaeon | reverse complement strand
CTTTCCACACATATCACATTGAGATTTATCATCTGAAAAAGATCCAGATGTCTTAGCATACAATGGAGTAATCTCCGAAAATTATTTTTGAGCAGTTATGGAATGTCATTTTGGATTTTTTACGGGAAATTTTTTCGCCCTGAAAACCACCTTCTTGTTCCTAACGATTCGTGATTCTCAAGATTTAATTTTATGTTTGACTTGCCGTCTTTGGATTGATTTGGGTTTTGTTCTTCGATAAAACCCAGAATTTCTTTAGTAGGATAATATGTATTATGACTAGTCATCAGATGTTTGCAGAAATTATTGACCATTACCATTCTATCTGATTTCCTAATCGTGAAATCACAATCAAACCCAATAGCACGACAACCCAATTTGAACATGGTAAAATATTGAAAAATATCGATATAACGTCTCGGTATACTGTGTGGTACAATGTAGCACAAATTCATTATAAGTTAAAATTAACGAAACTAAATTAAGTAAATCTTGAATATAAAAAAGAAAATCTGCAAGGTAGTATTAATCTCCTTAC
The DNA here is from genome assembly GCA_050050475.1 of Nitrosopumilaceae archaeon. GTDB lineage: Archaea > Thermoproteota > Nitrososphaeria > Nitrososphaerales > Nitrosopumilaceae > Nitrosomaritimum. The sequence goes on along the minus strand of JASFUC010000016.1, from coordinate 14,595 downwards.
CGATCCAGCCTTTCTCTGCAGCAAGTGTATTTCAATTCCGTATCGTAAAACCAAAAAATAGTTATTTTTCTAATTAATTTTTTCCTATTTTTTATTTTATTGGAATTTCACACATATCTGCATCCATTTTCATCCCCCAAATGGTAGCTGAATCCCTGCAGGCCCCTTTGGCAGAAAATTAATTCAGTCAGTTTATCATAAAAAATAGAATATAAGATACCAGTTAACATCGATTAACTGATGTTTCTCACAATGGCAATGTATCTCATCAGATTTTGAAATTATTTTTATAAAAATAAAAAGAAATGGGTTTTCTGCCTAGTATCCTAGTTTTTCACAGAGTTGTAATCCTTTTTCAGTGGGCTCAAAGACGATTTTCATGTATGGTGCATTGTGTCCCGGTCTGTCTTCGTTTTGACCATGAATGGCGCTGAACGCCTTTCCTTCACACAATAGTCCCAGATTCTCACTTAGTTTATGAGAGTTATCCGGCTCACCATAGGAAAGATTTTCATCTTTATCATCCCAGATTCCTTTTACAATTCCCTTTTTTGAAATTGCAACATTTGAAGAGTCATCAACCCCCGGATGTCCAAAGATATTTAGCTGATGTGGCCCTTTTGGATTAGTTACATCGTCATTGGTCATTTTGTGAATGTGCATTCCATCAACATCATCAACTGAATCTGAATTAGTATCTTTTAATTCCATCCCAGAAATTTTAATTTGGTATTTCAAGTGTTTGCCTTTTTCTTGCAACCATGCCTGCATCTTACAATTTAGCTTTTCTCCAGTTTGTTCTTCTAGATCTTCTCCAAAGCCTGTAACTATACAATCATCTGATTCAAAATCAGGATTTTTGAACTTTTCAGCAGTTGCTTGAGGAATTCCATTTATCGCAACAACAGACAGAGAGAAAACTGTTGCAATAGATATAGCTAGGATAGTTTTTGTGTTTTGATTCATTTTCATTATTTTCTGATACATACAAAATTAAATTTAAGGAAAGATTCCAATTCCCACAAATGAATTTGAGAGTTGTACCATTTAATTCAGAATTAATACAAATTGTATTTTTTTTATGACAAATTCTGATTTTTAAAATTCTGTAATAATCCCAATAGTTGGGAAAATCAATCCGCCATTTAAAGAAAGAAGATTCGAGTTTGTTTTCTAATCTAAATAAAATAAGGAAAAATTAGGAGCGAATTATAGGAGCTGCTTTTCCTGTAATTTTCGCAACATCCGCATCAGATGCAATTTCTTCTAGTTTACCTACCTTCATTCTACCCATAGTGAATAGAACATTTTGCTCATCGCTGTGTTCTGCTTCAAGTGAGAATTTTTCTCTCAATTCAAAAAGCTTTTTGTCTACATCCAAACCAGGTTTGTACTCAACCATCAAGGTCACTTGTGGTTCCTTAATGTATTCAGAAGATAGTTTGCGTTCCAGATACATCACTCTGTGAACAAGATTGGGATCAACCTTTGGTAATTTCTGTTCCAAACTAGCAACATATTGGTCGTATGTATTTTCTAATTCCGACATGGATAATTGTTCTTTTGTTATCTTTTAAAGTGAAACTAGGATTTTCAAGACTGAAAATTAAAAGCAAAAAATCAAGTTTGAAATTATGGATTAACTTTTAATTGTAAAAAATCCTAAATCTAATATGAGTTATAAGGAAATTTTAGTTCCTTTTGATGGTTCATCTTTTGCCAAACGTGCTTTTAAACAGGCATTAGACATTGCCAAAGTTCAAGATTCCAAAATTACTGTCCTCATGATTATAAAAAAAGAATATCCTCCAATTGTGGGCTTTTCTAGGTTATTGCCAAAACTGATAAAGAAGCAACAAAAATATGCGCAAAATCAGATTCAAAATCTAAAAGAGATTGCTGTAAAACAAGAGGTTCATTTTTCTTCTAAAATAAAACTAGGCACTTCAGCAGCAAAAGAAATAATCGATTTTGTAAAAACCCACAAATTTGATCTTGTCGTGATGGGCTCTCATGGGAGAACAGGGTTTAAGAAATTGGTATTAGGCAGTGTAGCAAGTGGGGTGATACAGCATACCAAATGTCCTGTAATGGTAACAAGGTGAGAAAATGTATTTTAAAAAAATTCTAGTTCCATATGACGGCTCAAAGTATTCTAGACGAGCTTTTGAGAAGGCAGTTGATCTTGCAAAAAATTCAAAGGCTAAAATCAAAGTATTGACCTGTATTGCTACAGGATATGGGTCAGACATGGCATTTGAAACTAGGTTTGTAGACATGGAAGAAAAAAGGCTTAGAGATGCTGCTTTTGCAGAAATTACAAAGTTAGAAGAGAGTACAAGAAAATTTGGAATTTCTGTAAGTGGTGCTGTTGTCAAGACAATTTCAATTCCAGATAAAATAACAGGTTTTGCAAAATCTCAGAAATCTGATTTGATAGTGATGGGCTCTCATGGGAGAACAGGGTTTAAGAAATTGGTATTAGGCAGCGTTACAAATCATGTTTTAAGCCAAGCGCCTTGTCCTGTCCTAGTGATTAAATGATGTTTTTATTGTCGAGTGTTTGGCAGGGATTAGCCAAAAAAATCAAATTAAAAAATTAGTTTTAGAGAGTATCAGCTCCCTTTTGCTTTGTTCCAATATCGATTGACTCTTCGACCGGTATGATGAAGATCTTTCCATCTCCCTTGGAACCCGTACTTGCAACTTCAACAATTGCGTTTACAACTGAATTAACTTTGGAATCATCAACTACAACAACTAGGGATTCTAATGTATTGAATTGTGTTTTGTGAGTTCCAGTACCTCTTGGATCTCCAATCATTGGCCTTTCGCCTTTGCCTCGTCCTTGAGCTTGTATGACTGTCAATCCGCCCACACCTTGTTTTTCTACGGCGTCAATTACGGAGTCAAGTTTATTCCTTTGAACAAATGCCTTGATCTGTTTCATAACAAAATTGCCCAGTTTGCCAATAAAAATATCTCTGCAATTATCGAAAATGAAAATTTCCATCATTGATTTTTGTTGGAAAAATCAAGATCTCAAATTAGAGTGAAATAAGAACAATGGCCAAGGCCCAACCTCATCAAGTTATTTTAAAATTACTTGTTTTTCAAAACTAAATCAAGTGGAATTTCTGCACTGCCAAATGGCTCAGTAATTCTAAGAAAATATTGTCTTGAGGAATCATATTCGAAATCTACATAGTTTCCATATCCTTGTCCTGGACCAAATAAAATATTGAAGAATTTTGCATGTTCTGGCGGAATTCCAATATTTCCAGCAGCAAAGTCATGTGAAGAGTGTATGAATTCATTTTTGCCATCCCAGAGATGGTAGTTGCAAGACGAGGCACCACCACAATGAAGCAATACAACATCAGATGAACCGATATTTTCAGCCAACATTACAAGATTAAAAACTGCAACTCCATGATCAGAGACTTCCACTTGTCCTCCTGCATAATAATATGCAATTGGGCCCACCACAAATGTTTGTGATTTTTGTTTAAACTCTAAAATTTTAATCTCATTTTTTATTGGGTATTGACATTCTGCAACTAGTCGCGGGTTTTTTTCACTATAACATGCACTAAGAGTTTCATTTAAAATCTCTAACCTTTCTTCAAAATTTCCTTCTAATTCCCGTGGTTCAATAATTTCGTAATTCGGTGGGATATAACTATTAGCAAACATGGCGGCGACAAAAGATACAAAGGTGATTAAAGCCATGTGAATTTTCTTTATGATTTTTTACCTCTTGTTTTTTATTCTCTAATTGAAAAAGGATGAATCTCCCCATATTGAGAATGATCAATATGCTCATTTTCCAAATATAAGGAAGTAGTGTGGTTCTCACTCTTGCGAAGATTATGGGTTTGATTGCAGTTATGAGACAAATGAAGGTGTCGTTGTTTAATTTTTATTTACCATTTTTATTTTTTTAACAAATATTTAATGAATCAAAACAACAATTCCCCTAATGGGAATTTTTGAATAAGAAGAAAAATAAAAAAATAGGTTAAACCCTCAGGGCAATTCTAGATTTTGCAGTAACTGCAACAATACTTATGCTTGCAACGGCAAGAATCATTATTGCAATTGTTCCAAATTCAGGAACAACCATTGAAATTGCATCCATTTTCTCTAAAATGGCATCGACTTGAGAATCAATCTCCGAGCTTGGTTGACCATTTTTAATCATGTTTCTAAGATCTTCTCTTAACATGATTTCAACTTCTTCCATTAGGTCTCTTTGATCAAGTTCGATTAGAGGACCTTCTAGGAATTCATAGTTGTCAAGATATGCCTTTGTTGCAAGACTAAGAGCAAGATCAGTGTTTCCATCACTGTACTCCTGTTTTGTTTGTTCTAGCAAATCTCGAATGTTTTCAACGTATTCCAATAGATCTTCTTCGCCTTCAACACCCAAATCATCATCAATCTCGTTAATTATTCCCTCAGCTAGGGTCTCGACTTGTGATGGATCTGCTTGATCATCATAGGCATCCCATAGATCTTCATATAATTCGTCAATTTCCTCAGCTTCGTGTTCACCTACATCATCTCGTATTGTTTCAAAGATTTGTTGTGATCGCCATACAAATGCAGAACCGTCTTGGAATTCAGCCATCTCTTTGATTACTCCCCCAGATACTGCCTCTCCGTACTCTGCAATGGATGTTTTAAGGAGAATTTTCATCAATTCAATCTTAAAGTCAGGATCTTCACTTAGTTCTTCTCCAACTACAACAGAACGTGCAATTTCTACAACTCCTTTTGCATCATCAATTGCTTGCTGAGCTTGTGCTCTTGATACATCAGCTGAGGTTTTTTGCTGTAATTCTGAAAGGGTCTGTTGAACTTGTGCATCTAGTTGAGGATCCTCTTCTGCTAGATCGGGTTTCATGGTATCATACAATTCTGTGATTGGATGGCTTGCATGAATTATTGCCAGTTCTGAGTTTCCTTCATCAAGATTTTGTTCTAATGCCCAAAAGTGTCCCAACGTTTCCTCAAGGGAGGATGCAAAGTCTACCTTTTCTTGATAAGAATCTGCGAAGGAGAGTTGAGTTGTTGTTGTGAAAAGAATAGAAGCCATCAAAGCTGTCATTGTAAGGGCTTTATTCATTAGAAAATTTTTTTGTCATGTTCATTTAAAGGAATGGGACATTACTCAAAGTTGTTCCAAAGTTCTATAACAAAAATATGAAATTATAAGTAAATCATTGAATCGAAAATCGATTCTACGGGGTAGAAATAGATAGAACAGAAAAATTGCAGAAAATTACGCAATATTACAAGAATAGAATAGGCAAGGCATCAATTAGTTTAAAATCCGCTAATTCTCAAATTGTTCTTGTGCCGGGTTCCTAAATTATAATTCAATAATTATTGCCGCCCTTTCATTTTCATCGAGTTCTTGTTTTACTGCGTTTAGAATGTGAGAAGACGAAGTTAGACTAGAATAATCAATTAATTTCAAATCATTTACAAGATAAACCTGAGGTGCAACATCATTACTTCTTGACTCCAAATAGTCATCCAACTCTTCTATTATTGATATTTTTCCTCCTTGAAAGATTCTACCGTTATTCATTGATTTTTTCATTTTCCCAAATCTATCGAGAACAAGAATAGGATGACGATTTTTTTTGTTGAAAAATCGTTTTTCTGCAACATGCCCAGAAAACACCAAATAATGATCCGACTCAAAACTCAAATCAATTAATTCTTCAGAAATCTGAAGGATTTCACTTGCTCTATTCTTTGCCTCTGAAAGAGTAAAAACATTTTTTGTAGTTTCTGCACTGTCAAGTTCTACGTTTCCAACAGCAGTAAGTCTTAGAATTGATTTATCCGGAATATATTGACTATCAATCACAATTGATTCAGGAACTGCTCCCTTGTCTACCATAATTGCATGAATTTTTTTGTGCGCCTGATTAATTTGTTCAGGGGTTGGATTAATCATAGTTTGCTCGATTTCTTCTTGAAGCATGGAGGATGCCACACCAATAGACGATATTACTTCGGCATGTTGGGCCTTTTGATACTGAATTTGCAATTGCTTTGCAACAAACGGAACCAGAACTGACGCGCCACCACCACCTCCAATTATTTTGGTTGTTTGTGGATTCAGTTTGAAATCCTTCATAATTTTACTAATTGTTTTGATGATTTCATAAGAAGATGTCTGAATAATTGATTGTGCAATCTCCATAAAACTAAGTCCACTTTCTTTTCCAAGAATTTGCATGGCTATTTTGGCCGATTCAGGATTTGCATAAGAATAATCATCTTTTTCAATAAAACCTAAGGCGTTTGCAGCACAAGTGTTAGTTATTGCATATGTTTCATTTTGACATTTTATGGCAATGTATTCATCGTCATTTTCTTTAGGTCTTATTTTGATTATTTTTCCAGTTTTGAGATCTTCGGGGTCGCCAAAGCAAGAATACTTCAAACCGGCAATATGAGCACTCCGAGGTCCAACTCGCCAAACTCTATTATCACGCATATTCACCATACTTCCTCCTGCAACTCCAAGAATTCTTACATCCATAGAGCGAACACATGTAGGATGATCTTTAATGGTAACATATTGGAATTCTGGTTTTCCATTTTTTATAATACAGATGTTTGTACTGGTTCCTCCCACTTCTACAAAAATCCCATTTGTGACTTTGAGATGAAGAAGTGCACCAGCGACGCTTGCAGCAGGTCCAGACAAGATAGTCAAAATAGGTTTTGTTTTGAAAGTATCCATACTTGTTACCCCGCCATCTCCTTTCATTATCATTAAAGGAGATTTTATTCCAGTACCTTGAATTGCCTCCTCTACAAATTTTGCTACTTGGAATGTTTTTGGAAGAACACTTGCATTTACTGCACCAGTAAGTGTTCGAATTTCTAGACCATATGTACCTGAAATTTCGTGGGAACCAGTTGATGGCATATTCAAATCGGTGGCATTTTTCATAACAAATAATTCATTTGATGGATCATCCACACCAAAAGACTCTGCTGCAACTATGACTTTGGCGCCTTGTCGTTTCAATTCATTTATTGCAGTTTTTACCTCTTCTTCAGAAATCAAATGAGATGTGTCTAAAAATTTATGAATTGTTTTAATGTCTTGATCAGAATTTATTTTTGCATCTTGCAAGTTTGTGCGTTTAATCACATCTTTTTTTTCAGGACCAACACCCATTGCGATAATTCCTACTTTGGAAGTGTCAGATTCTAAAAGAGCATTGATTGCTTGGGTGGTGCTATGTGAAATCAGCTCTATGTCATTTATGTCAATTTGAGACTCTTCGATAATATTTGATAGTGCTTGAATTATTCCTTCAGAAACCCCCTTTTGTGATAAATGAGTGGTAGGAACTGTAGATTTTGAAATTATTGAGCCTGTTTTAACATCTATAGCAACAGCTTTTGTAAAGGTTCCACCCACATCAATTCCTACTCTAATTCTATTTTTGGAGTTCATCTGTTATTCGCCTGGATTTTCTCAAGGAGGCCAATTGTTTTTCTTTTCTTGGTCGCATGATTAGTACGTAAGAAGATGCTATTAAATAAACTGCCAATAAAATTATCTGGGCGATTACAGTCTCTAACGTAGGATAAATTCCAGTCATGGTCGCTAGATTGATGTCCAATCTAGGTATTGTGCCAATCATTCCTGTGTAGGACACAATATCTAGGATTTGAAGTTCTCTAATGGCGTTTCCTAAAAAGGCTATCGACAGATATGCACCTACCCCCATTGTTAAACCAAACAAAGCACGCAAGGGTAATTTTTTGCCCAACTTTTTCATTACATAATACAAACCCAATAAAGAGACCATTCCAATTATGAATCCTAAACCAACATAAACTTCCATATACTTTGCAAAGCCAGACATCGCTTGGTAAAATAGAACAGTTTCGAAACCTTCTCTATAAACTGTAAAAAAGGCAAGCATGACAAAGACCATCACACTTCCAGTGGTAGTAGCTTGCCAAACTTTTGCCTTGACAAATTCCATCCATTTTTTATGTTCAATTTTGTTTAATACCCAGAAACTGACATAAAACAAAACTCCGGTTGCAGACAATGCCGCTATTGCCTCTATTAGCTCTCGGTTGGCTCCGGATATTTCAATTATGTACGCTGCAATCACCCATGTTACTGCAGTAGCTCCGAGTGCTGCAAGTACACCATAGTAAACATATTTTTTTAATTGATTGTTTCTTGAGGCTTCAAGATAAGTCAAGATTGCTCCAAGTATCAGGACTGATTCTAATCCTTCTCTGAAAATAATTGAAAAAGAAGAGGCAAAAGCAATCGAAGGTGCTAGCGCCCCAGTTCCACTGACTAGCCTTTCTGATTCGTCTAAATTCCTGTTAATGTTGATTATCACTTCTTTTACTTTTGCTGGATCTTCACGGTTGTCAATGAGATTACGGAGTTCAGCAAATTGGTATTCTACTTCCAGTGTAAAATCAGGAGATATTTCTCTAAGTGGGATTTCAACAAATTCGTAACTATCCAGATAGGCAGTTCGGGCAGTAGTGTATGCTGACTGATAATCTCCTTCTTCATAATATACAATTACATCAAGTAAGGATTTTCGGATAAAATCTACCTCAGCACGAACACCTGATTTTTCTTCTTCAGTAGAATCTCCCATCTGTTTTAGGTTTTCATCATTTAATGCATCGGCATTAGTAAGTAGAGTTGGATTTGAAGAAAACTGTTCAGATACTAAAGATTCTGCTTTGCCAAGATCTTGAAGAATGACCTCTTCAACATATTGACGAATTTCATTTGGAGGTTTTTCCTCTCTAATCATATCACGTAGATTTTCACGCATGTTAATCTCAAGAGAATAAAGCAAATCTTCATCTACTTTTTCGATTGCAGGTTCTAAATATTCAAAATTATCAAGATATGCCACAATTGCTTTTTCTTCTGCATCAGCATAGTCTCCAGAGTCCACTGCTAAGAGTAGCTCATCATACAGATCTCGAATTGATTGGTAAAGTTCTTGCTGATTAAATGCAACAGATTCAGTTCCAAGAATATCTTTTTGTATTACTGTTATCAAGTTTCCAACTGTAACAAAGTCATCTCTGTTCTCAGTATGTTTGTCTAAATCTCCAAAAAATGATTCAATTTCAAGTTTTAGTCTGTCATCAAATTTATTTTGAGGTATTAATGTCTCTGCCTTTTCAATTAATTTTTTTGCGATTTGTATTGATGATTCTTCATTTTCTTGAATCCCAATTTGATATTGCTCATCTGCCACCGTAAGTAAATTTACCATTAAAAGGTCTGTCGAGTTTTGCTCGTAAGGTATTTCGTGTAATAATGTTTGAATTCTTTCTATTTCTGTGATTGTTTCAGAAGATCCTATTTTTGAATGAAGATCAAGTAATGAAATATGTATGTCGTCTATGTTGGATTGATCCATTGCTCTAAGATTTTGAAAATTCTTTCCAAAAAAACTGGATGTGAATTCTGAATATTTTTTTGCGTTTTCAATATCGTTTGAAATTAAGCTATTCTTTGTTAATTCAAGACCAACGGATGTTATTTCAATAGTTGTTCTAATTTCTGCAGTTTCTGAATCTCCAAATGCAGTATTAAAAGTTCCAAAGGACACAAGTAAAACCAATGATAAAACAAGAAATTTTTTATTTTCCATAAGCGATTAGCCGTGAAGGTCAGAAATCGGTATTTAAATCTCAGATTCATTCCACAAGTATAGAACAAGTCAAGCTAAAGAATTGTCCAAAAACCCTAATTAATTTCAGAAATGTTGTATGTTTAGAGATTTTTTCATGTCAAGTTTATCTTTGTATGCCTGTTTTTGTGCATGGTTTGGTTGATGGAATTGGTGTTTTTTTATTAAAAATATTGTTTGGGATTAAACCAAAAATAAAGTTCATATGAATTTGAAATTATTTTTTGGGAATTTTGTTTTTTGATGATTTGCCACCCAATTTGGATCCAGAGTTCTAATCAGCCTTCTTTCATCCTGTGAAAAACTATACAAATCGTTTGGCCTCAAAGTTCCAAAAGAAAACCACTCACCTTCACAATGCCTGCAGGCCCTGTCTTGTCTGCATTGTTTTGATAGATTCATGGCAAAAGAGTATCTCCCATCACTCTTGGGTTCGTAAGGCAAGGAATTTGATGTTGAGTTTAGTGTTTTAAAGGAGGGGTTATTTTGGAATAATTTTTTTTGGAAATATGCCAACTAAAGTGTGGTGAATGTTACAAACATGACCTTATTACATCAAGTAAAAGGAAAAACATCATGACCCAGTCAACCTATGAGAAAACATCTGTTGTCGCCCTCAAATGTGGGTGTATAGTTGGAGTTTCAGGCGAGATTAACAAAGAATGCATTCCTCACAGTCAGGGGAATTTTATACAATAAAGCATTCTTTCTTTTTTTTAATCAAGTTGTTTTGTAGGAAAGATGAAATTGAGAAACTGTAAAGTCTAGTAAGGTGTCAATTAATTCATGAAGTTTGGTATCTCTCTTTCAAACTATGGAAAACTTCCTTCAAGAGATTTTTTAAAAGAGGCAACAACAGTGATTGAAAACAATAACCTTGATTCAATATGGCTCTCTGATCACATCATCGTTCCAAAAAATGATGAGCCATGGAACAGAGTTTTTGAGACTCTTACCACATTGGGATTTTTGGCCTCAATTACAAATACGGTTAAGTTGGGTTCTTCCATAATCGTTGTTCCTTTAAGAGAACCTTTTGTATTAGCAAAACAGATTGCAACGTTGGATTCGTTATCTGGTGGAAGAATAATGATTGGAGTTGCAATTGGATGGAATAAAAAAGAGTTTGAACTACTCGGACATAGTTTTGATAACCGAGCAAAAACTTTTTCAAAAAATATAGAAATAATGAAAAAGATGTGGTCTGGCAGTTACTCAGAAGAAGGATATTCTTGTGAACCAATGCCCATATCTACAAATGGCCCGTCTATATTGATTGGAGGTCAATCAAAAGGAGCCCTGAAACGAGTCGCATCAGTCGGAGACGGTTGGCACCCAGTAGGCATTTCCTCAGAAGCATACAATGACGGAATTCAAGAAATTCTAAAAATAAAAAAAGGAGACTACATTTGGTCATTACGAATTAATTTCGCTGCAAATAAGAGAATCAGTTCCCAATACGTCGGCACCGATGGAGGGACACGCCTAAGATTGGTGGGAAGTGTTGATGAGATAATTTCCCAAATTCATGAATATCAGAAAATAGGATTGGGTCATTTGGTCTGCGATATCAGGGCAGACACAAAGGAAGAATACTTTGAGCAATTAAAAGCAGTTAGTCAAATCAAGAATTCATTCTAGAAACAAGTCAGGATTTTAGAAAACCCAAATGATTGATTTGAAATTGTATTTTGATGGTTTCTTTTGGTTCTAACTCACGTTTACTTTTTGGCCTAGCAATACATCAGAATAAGCAAATTCATTATTCATCAAGGCATCTGCATAATTTGAAAACAAGCTATTCTCTATGCATGAACCATGCATTGGAAATGTAATTTTTGGATCTAATTTTGTCAGCCTCTGGGTTGTCTTTCTTACTGGATTTTCACTTGCAAATATTCCTGCACCTCTGTATAGCTCAATCATCTGATTAGAAAGATCCTCGGAGACAACTGGTTTGTTGATTCCTGGCTGGATAAATAGATCAGATGGGAAAAGTGATTTCGTGGTTTCCTCAAATATCATCATGCTATCCCAATGGTGAACATGGGGAGTCATTATGAATCGCAACTCTTTTTTTCCAATTTTGAAAACATCATTGTCCCAAAATGCAATGTGATCAGATGGAACCCCACTCCAACCCGCAAGATTAAGTTTTGAGCTAAGATCGCTGCACAGTAATTTGACATCCTTTGATTTTAAAAATTCCATCCCACCCCATTCGTCACTCTCAAAGTGCAAAAATGCTACATATGCAAGCTTTTCAAGCGGAATTACTTCTTCTACTTTTTCTTTGACTTTTTCATACATTCCAACAGGCCCTGTATGAATCAGGGTTGGTTTTTCATCATCCAGTAAAAATTGATTAAAAGTAATACCAAATTCTTTGGAAAAACCAGATATTCTATAGATCCCAGAAGTGATTTCAGAAATACTCACATCGATGTCTTGCATTACATGAAAGTCTTTTCTAACTTCTCGCATATGTTCATGAGAGATATGAAGTAAATAAGATTTTGAGACTATTCTTCATCCAGTATTGTCCAAGATAGTCCAATTAGCTGTTCCCAAGCAGGTGCAGATTCTGTGTTGTTTGACATGGTATTCTATTACAAAATTTACTTAAAACACTAATGGATGATTTGTCAGTTCAAATCATCAGAATTTCCTAAATATCAGTTTGCAATATCTGATTCAATTGAAGTTGTCACCAAGTACCTGAACCGGTTTTGGTCTTAAGTTTCAATTTTTGATCTATCAAGCGGAATCTATCTGGGCCCAGACCCTTTTTGGGAAATTAAGTGGACGCCTTTACGATTCCAAATCGCGAGGATTTGAACTTGTTGGTTTAAGGGATTCTAAAATAATTTCAAATAGATGATATTAACGGAGCCACATGTCCTTTTGAATTCTTTCTAATTGTTGAAGGTCTTTTGGTTTTTCTTCAATAGCATGTACCCCATATTTCATTAGCACCTTTGTTTGATTTTCGTTGAATTGCAAAACGCTTGTAACCAACACTTTTTTTAACTCTGATGGTCGTTTTTGTTTCAAATCTCGTAAAAAATCCATTCCGCTGTATCTTGGCATACACATATCAAGTAAGATCAGGTCATACTCGTTTTCAATTACTAGATTGAGTCCTTGTTTTGCATCATTTACGCTTTGAACTGTGTGATTATCTGCCTCAAACATGTCTGCATAAAGGTCACAAATTTCAGGGGAATCATCAATATGAAGAACCTTCACAAAAAATACCAGTGTTGAATTTTCATTAAAATCGATGTTTGTTCAATTTGAAATAATTTTCCAGACTATTATTTTAGAGATTTCCATTTAAGGTGCTGTTGATTTTTTTTGAACAGTGAATAACGTATTACTGGAACCAAAATAGCAAAATAGTTGAGTAAAGAAAGGATTGAAGCCATTTACAAGGGATTTCAGTCAGAATTGAAACTAAGTGTAGATACACTAGACTATTCGCAAAGACTACACCAAGACCTTATTGAAAAAGATCTTTTCAGATATGAATCACCTTACTTGATTTCAGCAATCTGTATTTTTGCAGTTTCTTGTTTAAAGGGGAAACCAATCAGTCTCAAAGAAATTTCAGATATTTCCCACATAAAGGAGTCAAGTTTGATGGAATGCTACGACAGAGTTTATGATAGGATTGAATCTAGTCTGAAAAAACTCTAACTTACAACTCACTATATATCATTTATTTGGCAAGAAAATATGAGTGGGGCTAACAAGTGTTCAAAGTGTTCAAAGGAACAATTCACAGTACCCTTAATCAAAGTGCACGATAAAAATATCTGTCCATTGTGTGAATCAGAATATTGAGTACCAAAAAATAATATCGGACTAATCCCAAGAGCAAACCCAATTATTTGAAATCAAGGGGTAGTGGTTCAGAGTTTACCTAACTTGCTATTTTTTGTTATTCAAGCAGTACAATTGTAAAATTAATTAAAAAACACAAAGTTTTATTTGTAAAGACAAAAGAAATTTTTCAATGATATCCAATGCAATTAAAACGACAACAATAAGTTCTGTTTTACTTGGGTTGATGCTAATTCCATTGAGTATTTCGTATGCTCAAATGGAATCAATGACTATATCTGGATCTTTAGAATCAGTGCAAGATCCAGGAATTGGACATGAAGGACATCAACTTGCTATAATATTGCCACCAAGTGAGAATATCTATTCAGGTACCTTGAAGTATAATGCTACTGAGAACGTTCAGTTAGTTGCTCTTCATGGACCATTAGATGAAGGTCAAGACATGGGACAACCAATTTGGACTACTGACGGCGAAACTAAGTTTGCTTTAACATTTGTTGATAATCAAACGGCAAATGGAACTTGGAATTTTGCAGGAAATGCACTAGCTGTCCATACAAAAAATTCCGAACCCTTCACTGTAGATTATAGTGTAGATTATTCCGAATCTTCACCTTCTGACCTTGTTATGACTGGAACTATGCAATCAATGCAAGATCCTGGACTAGGGCATGAAGGACATCAAATAATCATAATCTTGCCACCTGGTGAAAATGTAAATTCAGGAACACTTGCATATTCAGCTTCTGAACCAATTCAGCTGGTTTCTCTTAATGGACCTCTGAAAAAAGGACAAGAGGCGGGGAAAGCGATTTGGACTCCAGATGGTGAAACAAATTATGAATTAACCTTTGTTGATCCTGAAACCAATATGGGAACATGGATGTTCTCAGGAAATGCTTTAGCAATACATACCAAAAACCAAGAACAGTTTACGGCCACTGTTTCAGTATATGCAGAACCAACTACTCCTGGAATGAAAGGACAAATGAGTATGCAAGAACAAAATAGC
>JASFUC010000015.1:0-15406 GCA_050050475.1 Nitrosopumilaceae archaeon | reverse complement strand
ACTATCTAGTGTAGAAGTTACTTTGTCAGGACAACCATCTGTATCTTGGAACTGATTATAGACTTCGGCTCTAGTTGGGCACAAATCTAAGTTGTCTACAATGCCATCATTATCGGAATCTGCAGTAACAATGCCATCACTCACAAGGTCAGGGCAGCCGTCTTCATCTTGGAATTTATTGAAAGTTTCCTTGTTGTAAGGACAAATATCGCTATGATTTGGAATTCCATCTCCGTCATTGTCACCAGATATTACATAGTCAATTACATCTGGACATCCATCACCATCTTCAAATTTGTTATAGTTTTCTCTCTCAAATGGACATTCATCTTTGTTATCTGGAATGGAGTCATAGTCAGAGTCAATTACGCTGTTAGATTCTGAAGCTTCAATCTCTGGACACCCATCCCAATCTAATACCCCATTGAAATTTTCAGGTTCTTCGACACACCTATCCTTTCGGTCTTCAATACCATCTCCATCTTTGTCTGGAAATTCATATGTTGGAAGTTCTTCAGTTACAGAATCAGGGCAACCGTCAGTGTCTTGGAATTTATTATAAGTCTCAGGTAAATCCGGACATTCGTCGAGGTCGTCTATTATTCCATCAAAATCATGATCATTGGTTGGAATTGATTTGTCAGGACAACCGTCAGTGTCTTGATAACCATTGAAAACTTCAGCTTGGGTTGGACACAAATCTAAGTTGTCTACAATGCCATCATTGTCAGTATCTGTTGTAACCTTTCCATCAGTTAAAAGATCAGGACAACCGTCATCATCTTCAAATTTGTTATAAGTTTCTTTATTATATGGACAAAAATCAATTTGATTTGGGATTCCATCTCCATCAGTATCACCAGTAATTAGATAATCAACAACATCGGGGCAACCGTCATCATCTTCAAATTTGTTATAGTTTTCTCTCTCAAATGGACATTCATCTTTGTTATCTGGAATGGAGTCATAGTCAGAGTCAATTAATCCCGGAGAGTCAAATCCAGAATTTTCTGGGCAGCCATCCCAATCTAATTCTCCATTAAAGTTCTCTGGCTCATCTATGCAAGCATCCCATCTGTCTTGTATTCCATCACCGTCGGTGTCTGGGAATGTATAGCCCTCTCCAGATTCAGTTATGCTATCGGGGCAACCATCGTCATCTTGGAATCGATTGTAAGTTTCTTTCACACCAGGACATTTATCAAAAGAATCTGAAATTCCGTCTTGATCAGTATCCTTTAAAGAGACTGCATCATCGGGACATCCATCCTTATCATCAATACCGTTGAAGGTTTCTGGCTGATTGGGACAAAGATCCAGAAAATCTGCAAAACTATCATTGTCTGAGTCAGCTGTATTTTTGCCAGATTCTGGGGAAATGTCAGGACATCCATCTTCATCTTGGAATTTATTGTATGTCTCCTTCACTGTAGGGCAATCATCAATATGATCTTGAATACCATCATAGTCTACATCATACCATGGAACAAAGTCTGCCGGGCATCCATCTATGTTAATCCCATATTCTGGATCATAGTCTTCTAAAAGATGTGGACATTTGTCAACATTGTTTGGAACACCATCTCCATCATTATCATTAATTTGACCGTAAACAGTTCCTGGAAGCATACTAATTGTTGAAACTAGTAAAAGTAAAAATCCTAAAAGATGGTATTTTTTCATTGTTATTGTCTCCGATATTATTCAGTATTTATTAAGTCTCACGTTAAATAGATCTTTTCCTAAGATCAATTTCATTCATTATGGATCGGGACATCCGTCAAGATCCCTATCACCGTCATAATCTTCTGGTTCTTTTGGACAAGAATCTTCATCATTTATAATATCATCAAGGTCATCATCATGAACAAATCTCTGTTGTTCTGGAGCAATATCTGGACAACCGTCATTATCATCATATTTGTTCCAGGTTTCAGGACTGGTTGGACAGGAGTCTATGGCATCATAAAATCCATCCCCATCTGAATCCACCCTTGGAGATGTTGTAGATTTTGCACCTTCAGAGTCTGGACAACCATCCCAATCCAAATAACCATTATAATTTTCAGGAAGGTCGATGCATTGGTCCTTTCTATCTTCAATTCCATCACCGTCAGTATCTGGGAATTGATATGATGTCAGGTCATCTGAAATGCTGTCAGGGCAGCCATCTGCGTCTTGGAATTTATTGTAAGTTTCAGGATCTAGTGGGCATGAATCAATTATGTCATAAATTCCATCCCTGTCACTGTCAAGGATTGAATCAAATGAATCAGGGCAACCATCCTCATCTTCAAATCCATTAAATGATTCTCGTTGTGTTGGACACAAATCCAAGTAATCTATTATTCCATCGCCGTCAGTATCAGCAGAAAGTTTATCATCTGCAACAAAATCAGGGCAACCGTCTAAATCCAAATATCGATTGTATGTCTCTTTTACCTGAGGACATTGATCTATATCATCCATAATTCCATCTTTGTCTGAATCCCCAACAAAGTCGTAAGAAACTGAATCAGGGCAACCATCCTCATCTTGATATTTGTTGTATCTTTCTGCAACTAAAGGACAATTATCAAGGAAATCGGGTATGCCATCATAGTCAGAATCTGCAACTTCTGCAATAACTACTCCTGAAACTTCGGGACATCCATCATGATCTAAAACGCCATTAAAGTTCTCTGGCTCATCTATGCAGGAATCCCATCTGTCTTGGATTCCATCACCGTCAGTATCTGGGAATTCAAAAGTAGATATTCCATCAGTAGTTGAATCGGGACATCCATCTGAATCTTCAAAATTATTATAATTTTCAGGTAATTGTGGACATTCATCTAAATTATCTATAATGCCATCTCGGTCACTGTCATTTGTAATGATAAATTTGTCTGGACATCCATCAGTGTCTTGATAATTGTTAAAAGTTTCAGCTTGGGTTGGACACAAATCCAAATTATCTATAATGCCATCTCTGTCTGTGTCGGCAGAAAATTTATCATCTGCAACAAAATCAGGGCAACCATCCCCGTCTTGGAATTTATTATAAGTTTCAGGATTGAATGGACAAGAATCTTCAGGATCCATTATCCCATCTTTGTCAATATCTCCAAATATTACATAATCAACCTTATCTGGACACCCATCATCATCTTGGAACCTGTTAAAGTTCTCGCGTTCAAATGGGCATTTATCTTCAGTGTCGCGGATTGAATCATAATCTGAATCTAAACGCTCCTGAGATGAAACTCCCGAAATTTCAGGGCATCCGTCTTTGTCTAATATGCCGTTGAAATTCTCTGGCTCATCTATGCAGGAATCCCATCTGTCTTGGATTCCATCACCGTCAGTATCTGGAAATGTGTATCCTTTACCATCTTCAGATACCATATCAGGGCAGCCATCCCCGTCTTCAAATCTATTATAATTTTCTGGAGACTGTGGACATTCATCTAGTTTGTCTGAGATTCCATCTCTATCAGAATCTCTTAAAACAAAGATATCATCAGGGCAGCCATCCTTATCATCAATTCCATTGAATGTTTCGGGACTGGTTGGACATAAATCCACCAAGTCAGTAAAACCATCATTATCTGAATCTTTTATTCCTTCACCACCAGTTGGGGTGACATCTGGGCAGCCATCATCGTCTTTGAATTTATTGTAAGTTTCTTTTACACTAGGGCAATCATCCATATGGTCTTCAATACCATCATAATCGGCATCATACCATGGTACAAAGTCTGCAGGACAGCCATCAATATTATTTCCATATTCTGGATTGTAATCTTCTTTTAGGAAGGGACATTGATCAGAATTGTTAGGTATTCCATCATTGTCATTATCATTTTCTCCTTGAGCATAAGTACTACCTTGAAGCATACTGAAGGTTGAAACCAAAAGAAGTAAAAATCCTAAAAGATGGATTTTTTTCATTTTTCAAATCTCCTAAGAGTCAGGACATCCATCTAAGTCCCTGTCTCCATCATAGTCCTCAGGTTCAAAAGGACAAAGGTCTTCATCATTGATTATACCATCTAAATCTGCGTCATGTTTGTAACGTGATTGTTCTGGAACAACATCAGGACAGCCGTCTTCGTCTTGGTATTTATTCCAAGACTCTTGTTCGTTTGGACAAAGGTCTAAAGAGTCTACTATTCTATCTCCATCAGAATCCACCATTGTTTTTCCAGTAGGAATAACATCAGGACATCCATCAAAGTCAACATATCTATTCCAATTCTCCATTAGTGTTGGACACATATCCATTATATCAGCAACACCGTCACCATCTGAATCAATTATTGAGGTTTCAGTATCAGGACAACCGTCTTGATCTTCAAATCCGTTGTATGTTTCTGCTTTGAATGGACAAGCATCTGATTTATCTTCAATTCCATCATTGTCTGAGTCTACAACAAATGATTGGGTGATAACATCAGGACATCCATCATCATCTTGGAATTTATTATAAGTTTCAGGAGATTGTGGGCAAGCATCAATTGCATCAGGTAGTCCATCTCCGTCCCTATCGGCTGTAGGAATATAGTTATCAGGACAACCGTCTCTATCTAAAATTCCATTAAAAGTTTCTTTTTGGTTAGGGCATAGATCAACTAAATCAAATATGCCATCGCCATCTGTATCCGCTCTATTTTTTGTGTCAAACAGAGAATCTGGACAACCATCATCATCTTGGAATTTATTGTATTTTTCTGGAATTAGTGGACATTGATCACGACTATCTGGAATTCCATCAAAGTCAGAATCAGTCTCTCTTAGATAGCTAGGAATATCAGGACAACCATCATCATCCTCAAACCCGTTGTATCGTTCTCTTTCTGTTGGACATTGATCAATACTATCTAAAATACCATCTAAGTCAGAATCTTGTTGTATTTTATCATCTGGGCAACCATCGTGGTCTTGGAATCTATTCCAAGTTTCTGGTTGTGTTGGACATTTATCAGAAGGATCTGGAATTCCGTCTCCATCTCCATCCATGATTAGGGTATCTGGGCAACCATCATGATCTAGATATCCATTAACAGTTTCTGGGACAAGTGCACATTCATCGAGAATGTCAATAATTCCATCGCCATCATTATCAGAATTAGATATTTTATCAACAAAGTCTGGGCAACCGTCATCATCTTGGAAATTATTGTAGTTTTCTTTTTTTGTAGGACATTTATCAAGTGAATCAATTATTCCATCTCTATCTCTATCTGTTGTTGATGCAGTATCTGGACAACCGTCTCTATCTGAAAACCCATTAAATGTTTCAGGTTGGTTTGGACACGAATCAGAATAATCAAAAATTCCATCACCGTCAGTATCTGGTGCTCCACCAGTTTCCCCAACGTAATCAGGGCAACCGTCCAAGTCTTGGAATTTATTGTAATTTTCTTTTGCAGCAGGACATTCATCTACACTATCAAAAATTCCATCTTGGTCTGAATCTTTATCGGTTGTATAAGGAGGAATGTCTGGACAACCGTCTTGATCTTCAAATCCATTGTGTCTTTCAGGTTCTTGCGGACATAAATCATCAGAACCAATTATTCCGTCACCGTCTGGATCCTTAATTCCGCCAAGTAAAAGTGGAATAGAGTCTGGACAACCGTCATAGTCTGAAAATCTGTTAAATGTTTCAGGTTGTCTTGGACAAATATCATACCTATCGGCAATTCCGTCACCATCTGCATCTGTAAAGTCAGAAGTTAATGGAACGTCAGGACACCCATCGGTATCTAAATATCCATTGTAGGTCTCTGGTTGATTGGGACAAGAGTCAATTTTATCTTGAATACCATCATTATCTTTATCCATAAATTCTGATGAAACTACTGTATCTGGACAGCCGTCTTCATCTTGGTATCGATTATAAACTTCGGCTTTGAGTGGACACTCATCTACCGCATTTGGTACTCCGTCTCTGTCTCGGTCTTCTGACATTTGAAAGGTATCTGGACAGCCGTCCCTATCTAAAACACCATTAAATGTTTCAGGTTGGTTTGGGCAATTATCTACCAAGTCAATAAAGCCATCACCATCAGTGTCTGCAACTTCTGAGGGGTCAGTTGCAGGTGAAGTATCTGGGCAACCATCATAGTCTTGGAATTTATTGTAATTTTCTTTAAGATTTGGACATTGGTCTATATGATCTGGAATTCCATCATAGTCTTCATCATACCATGGAACAAAATTTGAAGGACATCCTTCTATGCTTCCCTCATAGTCTTCTTGAAGGTTGGGACAGCTATCAATCTCATCGATTACTCCATCTCGGTCTAAGTCATGGGTTGCAAAGGCAGTATTGATTGGAACACTGGTTAAAGTGGTGATCAGTAATACTAGAAATGCTACAAAGTACTTTGGTTTCAACTTACAAGTTTACCCCGAAGATCCAGTAATTAAACGTCACGTCCAAAATCCGTAAAATCGGCATATGATTTGATCAAAAATTCCCAAATCTCGATCAATTTAAGTAAACCAAAACAGGCTTTTACCTCATGAGTTGCTCCGGTGAAACAGTTGAAGAAGATCAACTTATCCAAATCAAGCCAAGAGTTTCTGAACAGCTAAAAAAAGCAAAGTACGGGATTGCCGATCATTCAACTGTAGCTCTTTGTCATTGGACCAAGAAATCTTTCAAACATGAGGGAAGCTGTTACAAACACAAGTTTTACGGAATTTCCACACATAGTTGTATGGAGTTTTCTCCAGCAGGAATGTACTGTGAAAACCGTTGTGTGTATTGTTGGCGACCCATGGAATTTTATGATTCAATGAAAATGGAGCCAGAGCATGTAGCAGAGCCCAAAGAAATCATGGAAAAATTAATGGAAGAAAGAAAGAAGTTGATAATGGGTCACTATGGCGATTCTAGAAGTGACAAACAAAGATTAGATGAATCTCTAAAGCCGAGTCACTATGCAATTTCCCTTTCAGGGGAACCAACAATGTATCCAAAACTTCCTGAATTAATCAAGTATCTAAAATCATTACAAGAAACAAAGTCAATTTTTCTAGTAACAAACGGTCAAGAACCCGACATGATTCAAAGACTAAAGGATGAAAATGCATTACCTACACAACTATATTTATCAACAAATGCAGCAGATTACGAATCTTTTTTGAGAATTAATAAACCAAAGTACGATGATTCGTGGCAAAGATGGAACAAAACTCTTCAAATGCTCAAAGAGCTTGACACAAGAACTGTTCTTAGAATTACTTTGATAAGAGGCTATAATGATCAAAGCGAAATGATTCCTGCATTTACAAAAATGCTAGAAGAATCAAGTCCTCATTTTGTTGAGATAAAATCCTACATGCATGTAGGACGTTCCACAAATAGACTAGAACATGAAAATATGTTAGAGATGGAAGAAGTGAAAAACTTTAGCAAAGAAATAGTAAAACAAAGTAAAATATTTTCGATAATGGATGAAAGTTATGTATCTAGAATTATAATTTTACAAAATAAGGAACGAAGTATAGATAGATGGATTTCTAGTTATCAAGGTACCATCTAGAAAATTTTTTCAAAGCTTTGAACCTATGAGAGATTTTATTTTTATTTTCTAGCTGCGCAAAAGTCTTTTTGAATTTGGAAGGAATAAAGATCGGATCATAACCCCAGCCTTTTCCAGAAATTTTTTTTGATATTATACCATTTACTTGAGATTCAAAATCTATTTGTGTACATTTATCGTGATAAGAAATTATAGAAACAAATTTTGCTTTTCTTTTTTGTTTTACTAAATTCAAGACTCCTTTGTTTCCAATAGTTTTGAAAACATACGATGAAAAAGGGCCAGGAAATCCATTCAGTGATTCTATGAATAGACCGTCATCTTCTACAATGACAGGTTTTTTTAATTTATCAAAGGCTTGAGTTGCCTTGTGTTTGGCAATTTCTTTTAATGAGTCAGATTGAATCTCTTCTAAATTACACTTGAAGAAACCAAGATTAATTCCAAATTCATCTAAAATTTTTTTTGCTTCTTTGAATTTATGGTTATTTGAAGATGCAAAAAAAAGATCAAATGACTGTGGCATATCTTCCTCTGCTTTCAATTTCGGAGACTAATTTTATGATTTTTGAGTATTTTGTATGTCCTACAACATTGCGGTAGCCTGAAAGAAAATTTTTCCAAGACTCCTTCATTATGCTGGCATGAGCACTGTTAAGAATTTCTTTTATCAGTCTCAAATCTACGGCATGGTTTTCGAGTTTGATTGTTTTTTGAGACAAACCAAAATCAATAACATAGACTTTATCTTGAAATAAAATAAAATTTGATGTAGTCAAGTCTCCATGCATTATTCCATTTTTATGTAGCAGTCCTACATGACTACCCATTTGTTCAGATAGGGAAATGATTTTGGAGTTTGGTAAATCATGAATAGGTTTTCCTGGAATTCTTTGCATTATTATTGATGAGTCTTTTAAATTTACAAAGTAAACTAGTGGTGTTGGAATTCCAAATGATTTTACTTCCATCAAAGTTTGGGATTCTCTTATTGTTCTCTGTTTTCGTAAATTTCTATCAAGTGTCGGATTACGATAATTTTTTGGCTTTCTAATTTTCATAATTATCTTGGAATTATTCCATACAGAATTGTAAATGTCAGCTTCTGCCCCTTTTTTTACTAATTCCATTAGATTTTGTAAATTGTTTTCATAATTTAGAAGTTATTGAAAAACATACAAATTTCCCGAACTTGTGATATTTTACATGGAAGAAGGAGAAAAACGCCTAAAGCAAGAAGATTGTAGTGAGGATAATTTAGGATCAGGAATACTTACACTTACCAATAAAAGGTTGGCTTTTGACAAAACTCGCGCTAGAATGATGGATTTTTCAAAACACTTTGGAGATACCATTGCCGAAGTAAAATTAAATGATATCAATAAAACCTGGAAAGAAGGTAGATTAATGAAAAAGGTGTGCGTTACTGCAAACACCAAAGATGGGGAGAAGACATTCAAGTTTGGAGTATTTAACACTAAAGATTGGTTAGAAAATATAGAAACTGCAATACAAGAATACAAAAATCAATAAAGAACTTTAACTGAATCCAATCTCCAAGATTGAGTAACAAATGTTTCCTCAAGAGAAACTCCATTTTTAACCTGGCTTTCTAACAATCCGGTCCAACAAATTTGGCTGCCGCAATCTCCAGCAAATTTTTGGGGAGCAACAAAAAATTTACTGTTGTGTCGTTTACATACATCCTTTAACATTTCTGATAATCTTTTGTTTGCAGCAACGCCACCCACAATTAACAATTCTTTTTTTCTAGTAAACGACAAAGCTCTTTCAACTGCCTCACTGATCATTGCAAAAGCAGTTTCTTGAAGCGAAAAACATGCATCTGATTTATTTTTTTTAATTAGAGATTTCGTTGATGATAATAATCCAGAAAAAGAAACATCGTTTCCTTTAACTGAATAAGGCAGGGGAACATATTTGGATGATTTTTGAGCAAGATCTTCAATGTTTTTTCCGCAGGGGGAAGCAAACCCCATAGATCTTCCAAATTGGTCAAGAAGTTGGCCAAGAGTAATATCTAATGTTTCACCAAAAACTCTCCATTGTTTGTTTAGAAATGCAAGTAGCATAGTATGCCCTCCAGAAACCAATAACACCAAAGGATTTTTTGCTCCAGTCAAAAGTTTTCCAAGCTCGATGTGACCTATTGCGTGGTTTACAGGATAAATGGGAATTTTGTAATAAGATGCCAATGAGCGTGCTACTACTGCTCCTACTCTCAAACAAGGTCCAAGTCCAGGACCTGCTGCATATGAAACAAGGTCCAAGTCTTTTATTGTAATTTTAGCATCTCTAAGGCAATCAGATAAAACAATTGAACTGTTTTCAATGTGATGCCTCGATGCCTCCCGAGGATGAATTCCTTCTCCTTCTGGGGGACGGTAAATTTTTCGAACATCAGATAATATTTTTCCTTTTTTTCCTTTTTTTTCCAATACAGCACAGGAAAATGTGTGTGCCGTACTTTCAATTCCTAAACCTATCAAGTTAACCTCTGCTTAATGTAGATACAATTTTGATGACATCACCATTTTTTAATTTGTGATCGGCTCCAATCCGTTGTTTGGTTTTGCAATCTATTGCATGTAAAAATCCTTTTGCAATATCGGCGTGAATCAAAGCAGCTAAATCTTTAGCATTTGAATTTTCTGGTAATAACTTAGCATCAGGTAGAACATCGCCATCTTTGTTAGTAAGCTTGGTTTCATCTTCAACCGGATAAACAACAATAAATTTCAATATATCGAATACAGCATTGTTTAGAATTTTTTGTATGCCAGTGGAATGAATTTTAGAAAACACTCCCTCCACTACCTCAAGTGCTTTTTTCTGTTGTGGCAAGATCTCTTTGTTTTCAACTATAGAGAATTTTTCTTCTCCTGGAGAATAATTTACTATTCCTGCTTTACCAGCTTTTCTTAACAATAATTCGGTCTCGGCGCTACAAGGAACAACGATAGAATCAGTAATTTTTTTTATTATATCAAGATCCTGGCACAAGTCTGCTTTGTTTGCAGCAATAATTATGGGTTTAGTGTTTTTTCGTAGTTCCTTTACAAAGGAATGAATGTCATTTTCTGCCCACTCCTTAGGGTTTTTTGAGATGAGATTTAATTTTTGTAGGGCTTCTTGAACTTGAAAGTCTTTGATTCCCAAACCAGTGAATCTCTTTGTAATGCCATCTGTTAGTTTTGCTCGTTTTTGATCAATTTCTCGCGTAATTTTGTCCCAGTCTCTTTGCAGAATGTTTGCAAACCATTGATCAAACTCGTTTCTTACAAATTCAACATCTTCTAAAGGATCATGAGTTCCTACAGGAACCGGCTGTCCTTGAATATCAGTGGTTCCTGCTATATCTACTACATGGATAAGTACTTCAGCTTGTCTTGCATCATCAAGAAATTGATTTCCCAAACCTTTTCCTTCGTGGGCACCAGGAACTAATCCTGCCACATCAATTAGTTTGATAGGAATAAATCGAATTTTGTTAACACAAAGTGGATTGTGGTGAGGTATCTCAAAATGTTTGCATGCACAATCAGCTTTTACGTACGCTACTCCGATATTTGGTTCAATGGTAGTAAATGGAAAATTCCCTGTTGGGACTGGAGTTTCTGTAGCAGCGGAGAAAAAAGTGGATTTTCCAACGTTTGCTTTTCCCAATAAACCAATTTGCATTATCCTCACACGATTTATTGTACATATTAGTATTGCAGAAATTGTTTAATGTAGTAAATTTGAATTTTATTGTATGTCTATTGTAATCACCGGAAGTCCAGGAGTAGGAAAACACACCATAACAAAAGAGATAAGCAAGATTTTGAATTTACCAATATTTGACATTAACCAAATTGCCAAAGAACAAAATTTGTTTGAAAGGATTGCTGAAACAAATGATGTGAATGTAGATAAATTAGAAAAAATAATCAAAGAAAAAATTTCACAGCCATCTTTGATTGTTGGGCATTTGGCGCCTTATGTTTTAAAATCCGAACAAATAAAAAAAATCATTGTTTTAAGAAAAAACCCATATGCTTTAATTCAAATCTATCAAAGCCGAGGATATTCTGAGAAAAAAATTAAAGACAATATTGGAAGCGAAGCTCTAGGAATTATTCTTTATGATTCCATAACTAAATTTGGAACGGAGAAAACAGTACAGATTGATGTTTCTGAGAAAACTATTGAAGAAACAACAAAAAAAGTAAATGGCATAATTAAAGGAGAAATAACCAGCGAAGAGATCGACTGGCTACCCATTATTTCAAATAAAAATGATTTAAAGGAATTTTTTGCTTATTGAATAAATAACACCTTTGTTAGGAGCTAGTTGCTTGTTTGAGATTTTAAAAACAGACCTTGCTGGAAGGATAGGAAAAATCTACACGAATCACGGAGTGATTGAAACTCCAGCCTATGTCCCTGTAATTCACCCAGTAAAGCAGACAATACCATCTAAAAAAATTAAAGAGATAGGATTTGATTTGGTCATTACAAATGCATACATCTCCAAAAATAATTATGGAGACGAGGCAATTGAAAAAGGAATTCACAGAATAATTAATTTTGATGGAGCAATAATGACAGATTCTGGTGGATATCAGGTTTTAGAATATGGAGATGTAGATGTTTTGCCCCCAGAGATGGCAAATTTTGAAAAAGGAATAATGACAGATTTTGCAATACCATTGGATAAACCAACAGGGTACGGATTACCAAGAAAAAAAGCAGAATCTTATGTCAATCACACGCTAAAGGTTTCAAAAGAAACTCTAGAGGAAAGTGAGAAAAACGGACAGATTTGGATTGGACCAATCCAAGGAGGAGAACATTTTGATTTGGTTGAAAAATCAGCCAAATCTTTGGTAAACATGGGTTTTCGGATGCTTGCTTTAGGAAGTCCAGTGGAATTTATGGAATCATATGAATACAAATTACTTGCACAGATGATTGTAGCAGCAAAAAAACAAATGCCGTATTCAATTCCCCTACATCTTTTTGGGGCAGGTCATCCATTGACAATTCCTTTTGCAGTCGCGTTAGGTTGTGATACCTTTGATTCAGCATCTTACATGCTATATGCAAAACAAGAAAGATACATTACAGAAGATGGTACTCGTTATCTCTCAGATATTGCCGTATTTCCTTGTAATTGCGAAGTCTGCTCAAAATATACCCCAAATGAGCTAAAGCAATTGAAAGGTCAAGAAAAAATTAATGAAATAGCAATCCATAATTTGCATGCAATAAAGCTTGAAGTAGATAAGGTAAAGCAGGCAATTTATGAAGGAAGGTTATGGGAATACGTATTAAAAAAATCAAGGGCACACCCAAAATTATTTGAAATGATTGACATCCTAACACAAAATTCAGATTGGTTAAGTGTGTCAACCCCAAGATTTAAGGAAAAGGCTCTTTTCCTATATGACAAATACGACCAATATAGACCCGAAGTCAAGTTATATCATGATATTGTAAGAAAATTCAAAACAAAAAAACACTCTTTGATCATAGTTAGAGAGCCGAAAATAAAACCAGGTTATTTGTCTCATGATTATTTTGCCCTGAAAAGAAAATTCAAAGAGATTGATTCATTTCAGATTTGTTACTATAATCCACAGTTAGGGTTAATTCCAAATGAGATATCAGATATTTTTCCGGCAGCTCATCATGAAACTGCGAGGATGAAGTTTGATCCAAAGGAATTTTCAGAATTTCAAAAGACCTGGAGTAAATTTTTTGAAAACAATAAATTTTCAGAAATTTATTTTGATAAAACAGATGAATTTCTAGAGTCCTTTGTCAAACTAATCCCTAAAGATACAAAGAAAAAATCTCTGAAATAAAAATAAGAAAAAAATGTGTGCTGAAAGATACAGTCTATAAGGCTGCGTCTTCTGCCCAGCCGTTGATGAAGACACCGTTTTTGTGAAGAGGTACTGGTTGTCCAGCAGTGTAATTCATTGGTCTCATCCAAAAGATTGATTTTGTTGGGCATACACCGATGCATGCACCATCAGAAATACATCTTTCTGGGTAAAAGACAAATGCTTTACCTCTCTTCCAGCCTTCAACTGGTTTTACTCTAAGGACATCTGGACCAAGAGTTGTACAGATTTCTACACATAGTGCACATCCGATACATCTCTGCTCATCAATGTCTGGAAGTATTGCGATTGGCATTTTATTCACTATTTTTTTGCTCTGTTGCTATTTAAACCATGATTGAAAACCATAACCCTGTTATGAAAATGATCGACTAAAAAATACTCGTGCGGGTTCTTTGATTAAAAATT
This sequence comes from Nitrosopumilaceae archaeon, assembly GCA_050050475.1. GTDB lineage: Archaea > Thermoproteota > Nitrososphaeria > Nitrososphaerales > Nitrosopumilaceae > Nitrosomaritimum. The sequence continues at coordinate 1,548 of JASFUC010000015.1, read as the reverse complement.
TGAAAAAACAAAAAGATAACGTGATATGCACGTTTATTTTCTCATTGCATCGATTTGACCAGAAGTTACCCAATCGAGTAATTCTGCAGAAGTTGGATTAAGGTCTGCTTTCTTGTTCATAAGATTGTGAACCCAAATCCAGTTTATTTGGTTAAGAAGTACTTTATTTCCTTCATCGCCTGCACGAGTTTTTGCAACAAGAGCTTGGTCTTGTTGAGCTATCCACTCATCATAGGATCTTCCCATGTGGATCGGATCTTAGCTTGCACTAATTAAAGCTTTTGTAGATTCTATATTGTACATAATGATCGGATCTGTCTTGGCAAGGTATTAACATAGATTTGAATTCATGATATTCCTTGGATGTAAAAGTTTTAGGGGCAGCAAACGAAGTTGGCCGTTCAGGCTTTTTAGTAAATTGTAATGGAACTAATCTTTTATTGGATTATGGGGTTTTATTTGGAAAGCGTGGATCTCCTCCAGAATATCCTTTACATGTAAAACCAAAAGATTTGGATGCTATAATTATCACCCATGCGCATTTGGATCATTCAGGAAACGTTCCTTCATTGTTTGTTAGCGGAAATACCGATGTCTATGCAACACCTCCCACAATGGATCTATCACAATTACTCATTGAAGATATGTTAAAAATTACAAAAGATGCACAGCCTTTTGGTTTGCCTGAATTAAACAATATGATGAGAAATGCAAAGGAAATAGGATACAAACAAAAGGTAACCAAGGGAAATACCACATTTGAATTAAGAGAGACGGGCCATGTTATTGGTGGAAGTAGCGTTTTAGTGGAATGTGAAAAAAAGAAAATGTTCTACACAGGAGACATTAAGACTCATGGTTCTAGAATGCTGCGTGAGGCGGATCTAGAAGTCGGAGATGTTGATCTTTTGATTATTGAAAGCACATATTCGCAGACAGATCAAATTCCAAGAAAAGAATCAGAAAGGCAATTAATTGAATTTGCAAATGAAGTGATGGATAGAAAAGGAGTGTTGTTTATTCCATCATTTTCTGTGGAACGCTCCCAAGAGATTGCCTGTATTTTGCGAAGTTCCAACTTTAAGCATAAAATAATCATGGACGGGATGGCACTAAAAGTAAATGACATCATGTTCAAACATCCAAACTATCTAAGAGATTCAGAAGTTTTTGCAGATGCAATTAATGAGGCTATTGCAGTAAAAGATCATGAAAAAAGAAAAAGGGCAATAGAAGAACCCTGTGTAGTTATTTCTCCGGCAGGAATGCTAGTGGGAGGAAATGCAACATATTATCTTCAACAATTGTCATTTGATAGCAAAAACGGAATTGCTCTTGTTTCATACCAAGGAGAAGGGACTCCTGGCAAGAAATTATTGGACACGGGTAAAGTTACTACTAGAGGAAAAGATCTCAATGTTGCCGCAGAGGTAAAACAGTTCCAGTTTTCTGGACATGCAGATAGAAAAGAATTGTTTGAAGTTATTGAAAGAATAAAGGGAAATCCCAAAGTCCTCACAGTGCATGGAGATACAGAATCATGCGAAA
>JASFUC010000014.1:0-16179 GCA_050050475.1 Nitrosopumilaceae archaeon | reverse complement strand
TATGCATATGTTATAGAATAATCTTATTATACAATTTTCAATCAAATTTAACATCTAATGCTTCCATTACGTGATGAGAATCCACACCCTCCAGGTTTCAGACCAACTGTAACTTATGCCTTAATCATAATCAACGTAATTGTATTTTTTCTCGAAGTGATAGTGACTGGACAAATTCTTGAATTTACAAATCAAAATGCTTTTTCATTGTTTTACAATTGGGGAGCCGTGCCAAATTGTATTACAGGTGCATCTGCATCGACCATTGATTTTGGAGCAGGACCACAGGTAATCCAATGCCCATCCGAGCCATATGTTTCTCTTCTAAGTTCAATCTTTTTGCATGGTGGTATTATGCATCTTGGTGGCAACATGTTATTTCTGTGGATATTTGGTGATAACATTGAAGCAAAATTTGGCAAAGCAAAATACCTTGGAATTTATCTTGCATGGGGAGTTCTTGCCGGTTTAATTCACATTATGGGTTCAACAACGAGTCCAATTCCTGCAGTAGGAGCATCTGGCGCAATTTCTGGAGTCCTAGGTGCTTATCTGGTAATATTCCCAAGAGCAAAAATTCAGACCTTTATGATGTTGGGATTCTTTTGGAGAATGATGCATATTCAGGCAAAGTGGTTCTTGCCATTTTGGTTAGTATTTCAAAACCTATTGCCATTTTTCATTGGAGGATTCGGTGTAGAAGGTGGAGGAGTGGCATTTCTTGCACACATTGGAGGATTTACAGTGGGACTAGCTTCAGGATATCTTTACAAAAAAACACATGGCTCAGAATTTACTTATGGAACTCGTTATGGATATAGACGAGATTATTAATTCGAAAGAATAAATCAAAGAATCTATCAATTCTGATATGCCCTTGATAAAAGTATCAATGTATCCTGGACGATCCCAAGAACAAAAAGACCAATACGCCAAAGCCATCACAAAGGCAGCAGTTGATATTCTAAAGACAAAAGAAAACCATGTTATTGTAGTCTTTGAGGATAATCCAAAAGAAAACTGGTTTTTGGCAGGAAACCAACTTTAACTATTTTTTATAATAAAAAAATTACCAGAATTTTCCCTCCAGTAATAGGGCACATATACACTTGGTCGTAAACTCTTTAGAAGAATTCTTCATAATAACAAAAACGGTACATTAGCTAGTTGTACCATCAAAAAAATTTAGAGTCCCTGAGTTCCTATTGCATCTTCATTGTTGTGAATCTTATCAATGTGTTTTGATAATTGCTCGTTATTCTCAAAGACAGATGAGCAGTATGGGCATTTGCTTTCTTGTGACATGTCTATTTTCAGCATATCAACTATTTATGGCTAGTCCAATTGAATTATGGGTTTATCCTTTTATTCTCATTTGTAATTAGAAACTCAATGAAGGTTGCAATTGTACAATTCAAGGCCTCAACTAACAAAGAAACCAACCTAAAGAAAATTATTGATTTTATTTCCAAAGCTGCCAAAAACAAAGCAAAACTTGTAGCATTTCCAGAATTCATGATGTTTTATACTAGTTCATCTCAATCTCCAAAACAACTTGCAAGTTTAGCTGAATCCATAAATGGTGATTTTGTAAGTACAATTACAAAGTCTGCAAAGGAAAATCGAATACAAGTTGTTGGTTCGTTTTATGAGAGGAGCTCAAAAAAAGACAGAGTGTATGATACATCCTTTGTAGTTGACAATTCAGGCAAAGTAATCTCTACTTACAGAAAAATTCATCTCTATGACGCATTAGGATTCAGAGAATCAGACAAGATGACATCAGGATCAAAGATTGCAAAACCTGTACAAACATCAATTGGAAAACTTGGCATGATGATTTGTTATGACTTGAGGTTTCCAGAAATGTCCAGATCCCTTGCAGCTGCAGGCTCTGAAATTTTGGTTGCCCCATCAGCATGGGTGAAAGGTGACATGAAAGAAGACCATTGGCTTACTATAAACAAAACCCGTGCAATAGAAAATGGGTGTTATGTTGTTGCACCAGATCAAGTTGGCAACATTTACTGCGGACGAAGTGTAATAGTTGATCCATACGGAAAAATTCTAGTAGACATGAAAAAGAAACAAGGAATAGCTTATGCAGATATTGACTTGAAAAAAATCAAACAAACTCGTAAGGTTCTTCCTTTGCTAAAAAATAGAAGGATAGATGTTTATCCTACTTTGAAGGCTTAATTCTACTCTTACAATTAAAGTTAGAGCATTGTCTAGTCCATTTTTGTTTTCTTGAATATCTAAAAATTATCATTGGCCATTTACATTCATCACACGGTTTTTTTGTTGCGCGAAGTTTAGCTTTTTGCAATAACGGCGATGATGCTTTACACCCACTATAATAATTTGAACAACCCATGAATCTTTTTCTGGTTGCACGTGATCGGATTATCATTAATTGGCCAAGATTACATTCTGGACAGGTTACAAGTCCTTTTTTTGGAGTATTAGTTCCCAATATGATGTATTTTTTTTCTTTAGAAGACCAAGAAAGAAACCCGTTACTATCAAAGTACTGAATTATTTCTTTTTTGAATAGTGAAGTTTTTGATTTTGTAGTCTTTACAGTGTGTCTCTCCTTTACTTGGATCGTTTGTAATTGATTTCTTTTTGGAGCCATTTTCTTTTATTGATTTTACTAAAACTATTTTTATAGGGAATATGGTCAGTCTTGTTAGTGGAAAAGGTTTGTGTTCTTGGTGCTGGAAGTACCAAGTATGGAAAATTATCTGATAGTATAGCTGATATTACGACTCAAGCATCAGTTGCAGCCATAGAGAGTGCTGGAATTGAACCAAAAGACATCAAAGCATCCTATATCTCAAACGTATTTGGAGTTGCAGATAGGCAGGTGCACATCGGACCAGTCCTAATGAGTAGACTGGGAATCCCAGACAGACCATCATTATCAATAGAATCTGCCTGTGGAAGTGGCTCAGTTGCCTTCAGAGAGGCTTTTGCCAACATTGCTGCAGGATTTTATGACTGTCTAGTAGCTACGGGAGTCGAAAAAGTAACACACACAGGAACCGAATGGACAACAACTTACTTTGCATATTGTTCAGACTTTTTCTATGAAGGACAAGCCGGAGCATCATTTCCAGGATTATTTGCATCAATGGCAAGAGCTTATCTTACAGAGTTTGATGCAACAGAAGAAGACTTTGCAAGAGTGGCTGTAAAAAATCATGACAACGGATTGCTAAACCCAAAAGCTCACATGCATAAGAAAATTACAATAGAAGATGTGATGAAATCGCCCGTTGTTGCAAGTCCATTAAAATTATTTGATTGCTGTCCATTTTCTGATGGTGCAAGTTCTGTTATTCTTTGTTCTGAAAAGTTTGCAAAAGAACATGGGGGTGACTATATTGAAGTTATTGGTTCAGGAAGAGGCGGATCACCTGCAGCATTACAAGGCAGAGAACACCTAACAACCATTCCAAGTACCAAAATTGCATCTGAAGCTGCATACAAAATGGCAGGATTAACTCCAAAGGACATTGACTTTGCAGAAGTACATGACTGCTTTACAATTGCAGAAGTAGTTGATACTGAAGACTTGGGATTCTTCGAGAAAGGAAAAGGTGTGCAAGCTGTACGGGAAGGTAGAACAACATTGAATTCAGATATATCCATTAACCCATCAGGTGGCCTGAAATCAAAAGGACATCCTATTGGAGCTACTGGTATTGGACAAGTAGTTGAAGTTTACGATCAACTAACTGGAAACGCCGGTGAAAGAACTGTTAAAGATGCAAAAATAGGTTTAACTCATAACTTTGGTGCAACTGGTGCAAGTTGCGCAGTTCACATATTCCAGAGTGTTTAAAATGTCTGTGGAAGAACAAGTTATTGAAAGTGCTAAACAAGGAAAACTCCTAACTCATAAATGTACAAAATGTGGATACCTTCATTTGTCAACTGCATATTATTGCCTAAAATGCGGCAGTAAGGGGTTTGAAGATGTGCTTTTAGAAGGCAAAGGCACAATTGCCACCTATACAATAATCACAGTAGCTCCTGCAGGCTTTGAAAAATACACTCCTTACGCCTTTGTTGTTATGCTCTTAGATGATTCTGAACTAAGGATTTCAGGTTTTATGGCAGGAATAGCCACCCCCGCAGACCTCCCAGTTGGAACCAAAGCAAAAATCACTGGTTTTGATGAAAGGGGGATTATCATTGAAAAGCAGTAAAATAATTTAGTAAAATTATTAAAAAAACTCATAGTCGATTCTTAATTATTTTGATTTTCTGATCATCTTCATGTCTGTTGAAGTAACATGTGGAAAATGCGGTGAAAAGATCACAAACATGAAAATGCTAAAAGCACTAAAAGATGTAATGAATCCTTACAGTGGAAAATGTCCTTCATGTGGACAAACATTGTCAACATCTGAATTTTCTCTTGATGTCCAAGAAAAATGATCTTAACTGATCAAAAAATGATCTATTTTTTTAAAAAAATGATCTTAACTGATCAAAAAATGATCCAAACTGATCAAAAAATGATCCATTTTTTAAAAATTTGATCTAAAATCTAAAATTTGATCTAATATCACAAGAAAATGATCTAGTCATAAGTCTTAATTACTCCTTTTTTTTAGTCATGACTATGGATATGAACGGGGAACTAGAAGAACCAAAGAAAGGCAGCATTCTACAATCAACATCGAAGCGAGTTAGAATGATCTTTTCTGTTATGGCAAGTCCAAACAGAATTGATATTTTAAGAATCTTAAATTCTAAAGGCCCGTTAACTTATTCTGAATTAAAATCCCTTGCAGGTTTCAAATCAAAAAAAGAAAGTGGAAAATTTGCATACCATCTTAGGAAATTATTAAGACAATCACTTGTTGCATTAAACAAATCTGAAAGAAGATACACAATTACAAATCTTGGAAAACTTGTTTTGAGTTTGGCAAGACAAATAGAAGAAAGATCAATTATTGAAAGTGGAAAAATGTATGTCCGAACATCTCATGAATCAATTGAAGAATTTAATTCCCACAAAATTATACAATCACTTGTTAGAGAAGGAAGTCTTCCATTAGAACTTGCTCAAAAAATTACCGAAGAAGTCGAAAATAGAATTTACAAATATCAAACCACATATCTTACAGGATCATTGATTCGAGAAATGGTCAATTCTGTCCTCTTAGAGCATGGCCATGAGGAATATCGCAACAAGCTTGCACGCCTGGGCTTGCCTGTATATGACGTACAAGAGATGCTCACAAACTTGGATAATGTAGGCAATGGAACAGATGGTTTACTCTTTAATACTGGTCAGAGGGTATTTGCAGAACATTTACTTACAAACATTCTTCCAAAAGATGTTGCAGACTCTCATTTATCTGGAGATTTACACATCACAAATCCAGGAATTTGGTCAATGATACCAGATACTATCTTTGTAAATGTTAAAGAGCTAATTGAAGATGGAATTGTTCTTGGAGGAAAAAATCTTGATGTATCAAGAGTACCTGTATCAAAGTCGCTAGATGACGTTACGTCTTCACTTTCTGTAATCATTAGCTTACTTTCAAAGGAAGCTTCACAAGAAATTGTACTTGATGGAATTGTTTCATTGTTTAGCAAACAAACAAAGAACATCGAAGAATTTGAACAAAAACTTGCAAATGCATTTGCAGTTGCATCTACAACACCAAAATATAACAAAGATGGAACTAATGTTTCCATTAGACTTGCTTTAGGATCAGATACCAAAATAGTAAATGCAATAATCAATGCATACAAAAATTACACCACTATAACTCCAACACCAAAGATTGGTTTGATTATAGATTATTCTAAAGGAAAGATTTCAGATATTTCTGAAAAAATTGCAGATATTATCTCAATTGGAGGTAAGGTAACATTTTCCAAAGATCGTATATCAAGTTCTGGAATTACTCATGGTACAACTAAAAGTACCGGATCTCTTGCAATCAATTTGCAATCAGTATCAATTAATCTTCCAAGACTTGCATTTGAATCAAACAAAGATGAAACTTACTTTAGAGCAAGACTTGCATTGCTAATGAAACCAGCTTTGTCTTCTATGGCTTTAAGAAAGAAAGATATCTCTGATCTTACCCGACGAGGTTTGAATCCAATTCTTGCAAAGAACACTCAATACATGCAAAGAAGTTCCATAACACTTGTTGTCAATCTGGTAGGTCTCAAAGAAGCAGTCTTTAACATCCTAGGTTACAAGGATAATAAAGAAGGAAGAGCAGTGCTTCATAAAGTAATAGAGACTGCAGTGGATGTTGCAGCAAAAAAAGGCAAGGAAATAGGCGATCCAGTCCATATTTCCATGACTGAAACCGACGGATCTAAGAGATTTGCCACCCTAGATGGTGAAAAATACGGTAAAAATTCAGCCTTGAATTCATCAGAAACTGATTTCTACTCACAAGGCATTGTTCTCAACGCCTCCGAGATTGATGACTTTACCAATAAAAGCGAAGAGATAACAGAATGCAACAAACTATCTAAGATACTAAATGGTGGATTATCAGTCACTCTTCAAATTGACAATGAAGCCAAAGTTGCAGATATTAAAAAATCAATAGAAAAGACAGCTGAATTGACGAATTCATTCAAACCAGTAAAGGGTATCGCCATATGTGGTGAATGCGGATTTAAAGATGAACCATTTACAGATAAATGTCCCAAGTGCAAGTCTCCTTACATAGTCTGAAATTCGTAAATTCAAAACTTTCAATGATCGTTTTACAACAATTTTGATCATTATCAGTAATACGATCATCGTCAATTCGAATATGTTGTGCCGATATGAATTTCATAGTACTGGTATTAAAAAAATTGACTAGTAGAAGGGACAAGATCAAAAAATTTCGAGCACATAAGTTATATCCACATAGATTCTAACCACTGCGGGGAGATTATTATTGGATAATTCACAAATAGAAAGTACAATCAATGAGATCCGTAAGCGCAGTGGCGCAGTAACGGCTTTCAATCAAGATAAAATTTCAAATGCCATTTACAAGGCATTAGCAGCCACATCTAAAGCCGATCGTGGACTAGCAGATCAATTAGCTAACAAAGTTGTTCAAAAATTAGTTGAGCAAGGATTTACAAACACTAGAACTCCAAGCGTGGAGGATATTCAAGATATTGTAGAATCCACTCTTATTGACAGTGGCAATAGCGACATCGCAAAAGCATACATCGTTTATCGTCACGAGAGAAGAAAACTAAGGGATGAAAAGATGAAGGTATTAAATGCAAGAACCTTAGATCCTGTCTCAAAGAAATTCGATTTAAACTGTCTTAGAGTTTTAGCATCAAGATATCTTTTCAGAAATGGAAAAAACGAAATCACTGAAACGCCAACACAAATGTTCGAAAGAGTTGCCATTTTGGTAGGGGTAGGAGATATTCTCTATGATTCTCAAATCTTTGAAAAATCAGCAAACCTTACTCAAAATACTGAAGAAGCAAAAGGGTATCTTGAAAAATTAGATAACTTTGATTACAAATTCAAGATTGGAGATTATTTCCTAAACAAATATCACTTCAGATCTCTGATAAATCACTACATCACCCTTGCAAACAAAGGTCAGATGAAGGCAAGTTTCAAAGAATTACTTACTATGCTTGCAGCCAAGAAATTTGATTCATACGCTGAGAGAATCACAGAATACTTTGAGTTGATGACCTCACAAGACTTTCTTCCAAACTCTCCAACAATGATGAATGCAGGTGGCAGATTAGGACAACTTTCTGCATGCTTTGTTCTCGGAATGGAAGATGGAATGGAGCAAATCATGAAATCTACATCTGATGCTGCATTAATTTTCAAATCTGGAGGTGGAGTTGGAATTAACTACTCTGATCTAAGAGAAGAAGGAGATATTGTCGCATCAACATCTGGCGTTGCATCAGGACCAGTATCTTTCATGAATATCATAAACACTGTCACTGAGGTTGTAAAGCAAGGTGGAAAAAGAAGAGGCGCTAACATGGGAATCATTGAATCTTGGCATCCTGATGTTGAAAAATTCATTACGAATAAAACACAACCTGGAATTCTAGAGAACTTTAATGTTAGTGTTGGAATCTGGGAAGACTTTTGGCACTCACTTGTAAATACGGAAGATGGAAACTACATGTTGCGTAGTCCACGTGATAAAAAACCAGTCAAAGAAATCAATGCACACCAATTAATTGATTTAATCGCACTTTCTGCGTGGAAAAGTGCCGAGCCTGGTTTGATCTTTTTTGATCAAATTAACAAATACAATGTATTTGCAAAAGCAAGACAAGCACCACTAAGAGCTACTAATCCATGTGGTGAACAAAGCCTTTACCCATACGAGTCATGTAACTTGGGATCAATCAATCTTGCAAATCTTGTCAAAAGAAAGGCAGATGGTGAATACGAATTTGATTGGCAACGATATGAAGAAACAATTCGAAAAACAACAAGATTCCTTGATAATGTAATAGACGTGAATCATTATCCAGTTCCAGAAATTAATATCGCATCAAAAGAATCTCGTAGAATTGGTTTAGGTGTAATGGGAGTTGCAGATCTATTATACAAATTAAAGATTCCATACAACTCCAAGGAAGGCTATGAACTTCAATCAAAACTATCTGAAGCATTGACATACTATTCCATGGAAGAAAGTGTTGCTCTTGCAAAAACCCGTGGAGAATTCCCACTGTGTTCCAAAACAGAGTATCCTGAGGGAAAGATTCCAGTAGCGGGATATTATGAGAAACCAAAAGAGTCTCACTCCTATGAATGGGATGCCTTGATTGAAAAGATCCAAAAACATGGCATTAGAAATGTACTAACTACAACTGTAGCTCCAACTGGAACATTATCTATGATATCTGATTGTTCAAATGGAATGGAACCAGCATTTGCTCTTGTATTTGAGAAACGAGTTACCGTAGGAAGATTCTTCTACACAAACAAGATTGTCGAACAAGCACTAAAAGAAAACGGCTTGTACAACGATGAAATCTTGGCAAAAATTGCAGACAATTATGGTTCCCTGAAAGGAATTGAAGAAATTCCAGAGTGGATGCAAAAAGTCTTTGTTACTGCAATGGATATCCATTGGGCTGATCATCTAATGGCACAAGGTGTTTGGCAAAACTGGATTGGAAATGCAATTGCAAAGACAATCAATATGCCATATGACGTTACAGCCGATGATGTAAAATCAGCCTATCTGTTGGCCCATGAACTAGGTCTAAAAGGAATAACAGTATATCGAGACGGTTCTAGGCATAAACAAGTTCTTCATATGACCAGCGAAAATGCCCAAAAAACATTTGAGGTTACTCCAACGCAACATGTTACTGACTATGTCAGCGCCAACATCACAAACCCTTACATCAAATCCCAGGTAAATGCAGCCTTGGAAATCAAGGTTCATGATGAAGAGATTTCTAATGAACCACAGCGACAAGAAGAGGTTTCTGAAGACAGACAATGTCCAACATGTAAGAATAACTTGGTATTTGTAGAAGGTTGTAGTATCTGCATAGAATGCGGATATAGCGGTTGTACTTCTGGATAGATAATACAATCACAACTTTTTTACTTACTTTTATTTTTCAATCCTTGTGGATAAAAAAATTCTGGGCATAATTGCCGGTATTATTATTGTAATTGCAATAATTGGAGTTTCACTAAGCCAAACTGATGCCCCTCCAGCAGTAAAACAAAACAAAAATGAAAAGATTGGTCTTGTGATTAATACTCCTTCCTCCTCTGTGTCATTGAAAGAAGTAGATCAAATCTATTCAGATGCATCATCTACTGGAATTGGCAGAAGTAACGTCTACTTGTTTTGGAATCTAGTAGAGCCTCAAAAAAACGAATTTGATTGGAAACAATCAGATGTTTTGATGGGACTGAATCAAAAAAATGATCTCAAGGTTACTTTGTATTTTTCAATTATTAATGGAAAGACACTAGGACCATTTCCTGACTGGATTGGAAAACCATCTATTAGTGCAATACAAGAAGAAAGTTTAGTAAATGTACTTGATGCAATTTTATCAAGATATAATATTATTGATACAGTAATCATTGCAGGAGAAACAGAATCTCAATTTAGATATTCTGAACAAGACATTCCTGTATACAAAGATCTTTTCAACAATGTATATTCTGAATTAAAAGAAAAACACCCTGATGTTAAAATTGGAAACGGCTTTGCATTACATAATGTTCTGAATAAAGATTTGGGTCACATTGTAAGTGAATTGGCTATTGGGGATTTTGTAGCATTTTCATATTTCCCAGTAGATGCCTTAAATGATATTGTAAAAACACCTACCCAAGCTGTACAGGATCTTGAAAAATCATTTGAACTTGCCCAGGGCAAAAATGTAGCATTCTTTGAGTTAAGTTGGGCAACGTCAGATTTCGTGGGAGGAGACGAGGAATCACAAAAAGAATTTTTGGAAAAATCATTTGAATTCTATTCAGAAAACCAATCAAATATTGAATTTTTTTCATGGTACAGACAATACGATAGACCAGAGGGGACCTGTGTGGCAGAACAAGAAGAAATTGGAGACGTCAGTATTGATGTAGGAGGAGGATCTGGACTTGGAAGCAGTGAATTTGTTATAGAACGACTGAATCATTATGTCTGTAGCGCAGGACTGATAGATGTTAATGGAAACCCAAAATCTGGATGGACTGAACTTAAGACACAAATTGAAATGATAAACTAATGATTTCGCTGATAATTGCAGAATCTGCATTGGAATTAGTTCCTAAGAAGTTGCGTAATCACCCATCAGTAGTTTTACACGCAAAAAAACTACAAAAAAAATCATCTGAAATTTTGCTTGACAATTCTTGGCATTTTGCTGCAATGAAAGGAATAACAGATGAATTTAAACGAGGAAGGCCAGATCTTATTCATCTTTGTATTTTAGAGGCAACTACAATTCCTCTGTATAAAAAAAATCAAATCAAAATTTTCATTCACACCATTGATGATAAAGTGATCTATCTTGGAGAAAACGTCAATATTCCAAAATCATATCATAGATTTGAGGGACTAGTTGAAAAATTATTTTTAGAAAAAACTATCAAATCAAACGAAAACATCTTACTTGAAATCAAGGAAAACTCCCTTTCTGATCTTATAGATGAGATAAACCCATCTCAGGTAATTGGATTTTCAACACAAGGAAAAGAAAACTCTTTTGAAAGTGTGGCTTCAAATTTACCCGATAATTGTTGCCTCGTAATTGGCGGATTTCAAAAAGGACATTTTTCTGAGAACGTTCTCAATCAAATGGATCAATTAGTTTCGATAAAAGGTTCTTCTCTTGAGGCCCATACTGTAATAGGTCGAATCCTTTACGAATACGAAAAAACCATTTTTATGTAGGAAATTTTGTTTTCTTTTTTATGCAGTCATAGTATAGCCTGGTTAGTATTCGGGGTTTCCAACCCTGTGACGCGGGTTCGAATCCCGCTGACTGCATTTCATAAAAATAAGAACCAATTTTTAGCCCATCTTCAAATTAATTCCATGAAACCCGCAGTTAGAAAAATTGCCTTGGAGCGAATGCAGATTCTAATTAACAGTGCAATTTCAAACGCAAAAACAGACCCACAACTTTCAGAGAGGCAAGCCCAACTTGCAAGACGGTTAAGCACGAGACATAATATACGAATGCCTTATGGTCTGCGGATGGTATTTTGCAAAAAATGTAAATCCTTTATTGCCCCAGGAATAAATTCAAAAATAAGAATGGGTCGAGCATCAGTTAAATCGATCAGAATCTCTTGCAACTTTTGTGGGCATACTTATCGCAAAATAATACCTCAATGATTTATAAGACGATTCCAGACTTTTGCACTTCATGGCAAAAGTGTATGATGTACCAGCTGATGTGATGATAACTAAATTAGCTGATATTTTAAAAAATGAAGATATTCCTGCACCATCTTGGACTTCATTTGTAAAAACTGGAGCCCATGCAGATAAACCACCTCAAAATAGAGAGTGGTGGCATACTCGATGTGCATCAATTTTGAGAAAAATTTACCTTAATGGTCCTATTGGAATTAATGAATTACGAAATGTGTATGGTGGTGGTAAACCATCAGGTTATGGAGCAGCTCACCACAAAGATGCTGGGGGCGCAATCATACGGAATGCAATTCAAGGATTGGAAAAATTAGGATATGTTGAAAAAATGGAGAAGAAAGGACGTGTAATTTCCAAACAGGGAATGCAAAAACTTGACAAACTTGCAACAGAAATTCTAAAAGAGTTAACAGCCGAAAATCCTAAATTAAAGATTTATTCTTAGAGACAAAATGAGTTTTCCTGATTCTAACGAATCACAAGACAAGCCGGTAAATGAAGAAGAATTCAATGCACAAAAAGAAAACATCCTAAAACAAATTCTAAGTTCAGAGGCAAGAATGAGACTAAATAACATAAAAATGGTAAAACCAGAGTTATCCAACCTTGTAGAGCAGTACCTAATTGGAATGGCAAGCCAAGGTAAAATGAATTCTCAAATAAATGACGATCAATTAAAACAAATCCTGTTATCTATTCAACAACCAAAACGTGATTTTAAGATAAATCGTATATGATCTCAGATAAAATATAATTATGGGTTACAAACCAAATTATTCATGAAAGCAGTAGTTTATGATGAATACGCACCAGATGATAATTATGCTAAAATCCTAAAAGTCAAGGATATAGATGATCCAAAACCAAAATCAGATGAAGTTGTTTTTAAGGTTAAAGCAGCGGCTCTGAATTATAATGATATTTGGGGAATGAGAGGACAACCAGTTCCCGTACCATTGCCACATGTTTCAGGCTCTGATGCCGCAGGAGATGTGATTGCTGTAGGAGAGGACGTGAAGAATATCAAAGTTGGAGATAAAGTAGTTTCTCACTCAAATATGTCTTGTAGAGTATGTAAAGCATGTACTGATGGAAGAGAATTTGATTGTGTAAATAGAATGATTTGGGGTTTCCAAACTGGCCCAACATGGGGAGCTTATCAAGAAGTTACTCACTTACCAGAGGTTAATATATCAAAAATTCCTGAAGGCGTATCCTATGATGAAGCTGCTGCTGCATCAATGACCCTTCTTACGTCTTGGCACATGCTTGTTGGTAGAGCCAAAATTATTCCAGGACAAACCGTATTGATTATGGGTGGTGGTTCTGGAGTAGGAAGCTTTGGTATTCAGATTGCAAAGCTATACAATTGTGATGTTATTGCAACTGCAAGTCCAGACAAACTAGACAAATGTCTAGAACTTGGTGCAGATTATGCAGTAGATCATAGAAAAGAAGATTGGCATAAAGAAGTAAGAGCAATTTCAAAAGAACTTGCCAAAAAGAAAGGTGAAGCACCAGGAATTGATGTTTCATTTGATCACATCGGTGAAACCCACTGGAATAAGCAACTTACATTGCTCAAATATGGTGCAACTCTTGTATCATGTGGGGCTACCACTGGGTATGATGCAAAAACTGATCTTAGACATGTGTTTTTCAAGGGAACTAACATCTTAGGTTCAACACAAGGAACCAAAGCCGAACTTGACCAAGCTCTTTACTGGATGGGTCAAGGCAAAATTAAGGCTGCAATAGACTCTGTCTATTCCTTTGAACAAGCAGCTGAGGCACACACAAAGATGTTAACCGGAAAAGGTCTCTTTGGCAAAATCTTAATGAAGCCAGAGGGCGCATAAACGGTTAATGACACAGCTTTTCAGAAGTCTTATTTTTGTTCCAGGTAACAACGAAAGATTTCTTGAAAAAGCCAAGCAACTAAAAGCAGATATTGTATGCTTTGATTTAGAGGATTCCGTCCCTGATAAAGAAAAAACTCAGGCACGGAAACTAATAAAAAATGCTCTAAAATCGAGGTCAGAATTTACTTCTTCGATATTTGCAAGAACAAACTCACCTTCATCAGGAAAAATACCTGCAGATCTAAAAGAAATTGTACAAAAAGGAATTGATGGTATTGTCATACCCAAAGTAAACAATGTAAAGGAATTAAAAAAAATTGAAAAAAATCTAGAATCCCTAGAGAAAAAAAGAAAATTAAAACCCATTCAGATTATTCCGTCAATCGAATCTACCGAAGGCGTAGTCAATACCTTCAACATTGCATCCTATAGCAAACGAGTTTGCGCAGTAGTTTTTGGAGTTTTTGATTTGCTAAATGATTTGGGAATTGAATACACAAAAAATTCTGAAGGGGCAAAATATTCTAGGGCTAAAATCCCAGTTGATGCCAAAGCAGCTGGTATTGCATCTATTGATGCAATTTGGCAAGATCTTAAGGATCTAAAAGGATTAGAAAATGATTGTAAGGCAGGAAAAAATCTTGGGTTCACAGGCAAAAGTCTAATTCATCCAGACCAAATTTCAATAACACACAAGATTTTCTATCCAACCAAATCAGAAATTACATGGGCAAAAAAAGTTTGTAAATCCTATCTGGAATCCATAAAAAAAGGAAAAGGTGCTACTACAGTTGAAGGAAAAATGATTGATGAAGTCCACTTCAAACAAGCAGAAGCGATTCTCAAATTAACAAAAAACAAATAATTTTTTTTAATTTTAATCTTGTTTAAATTTCAAAAGAGAATGGGTTAAAGATGATAACAAACAACTATCTGTGATTTGGTTAACTTACTTGATCCCAATGTGATAATCACCAGAATGTATGAAGCCGGAAAATTTGAGGATCTTCAAAATTATTGTTTAAAATTACTTGAAAAAAACCCAAATGATTTGCTAGCATTACAGAATTTGGCGTTGTCTCTTTTACATATGGGAAAATTCTCCGAATCAATATCAGTTTGCGATAAAGTTCTGGAGGGAGATAAATTTGATAATTATGCCTTAAAAATCAAAATATATGCACATGAAAACCTCCGGAATTATGAAGAAGTAATTAGATGCTGTGATTCTTTGCTAATCAAAAACAAGAACGATAACTGGGCATTAAACAGCAAGGCAATGTCCCTAAATGAGTTAAACAGGCACAAAGAAGCTATTGAACTCTTCGATAAAGTTCTTGATATGGATGATAAGAATATCACATCCCTTCTGAATAAAGCAAGTTCCCTAAGCTCCTTGAATGAAAATCAAAAAGCAATAGAGTTTTACGACAAGGCCCAAACAATAGATCCATCTATCAAAGAACTCTCAATTGCCAAATCTAGGGAATTTGAGAAATTAGGTCTTGACGATGAAGCATTTTTGGCAGCCCAAGGAGTGTTACTCAAAGACATGAAAAAAATACAAGAGGATGCAAAAGAAAACAAATGCTCTGTTTTTCATCAATTTTGTCAAAACGAATATGAAGAAAAAAATTCAAAAATTACAAAATCTAATTAAAAATTTCTTTTTTCTCTTAATTGCAACAAAATCAAACGTATTTTTATTATCATAAAATTTGAGAAAACCCAATAAAACATCATTGCTTATTTACTAGAAACTAATCAGAGATTTTGTCATTAAAAATGTGGGCAGACTATTTAATTTCTGAAGTTAGTTACGACAGCAATCATCTGATTTTACAGGCAAAAAGACATCAAGAATTAGAAAATGGAATTAGTAAAGGTGACTTGGTAGACAGAATAAAAATTTCTTCAGATATCAGTAACGGTCTATCTTACATTACAATTTATGATCATATATCGACTTGGAAAAAAGGTAACAAAATTTGGTTTTTTCGTATAGGGGGAGAACCTTATTTACGAATTGACAAAAATAAGGTTAATCAGGATTACTTGGGAGATATTCGTGAATTAAAATCTCCACAAAAATTTGAACGACAAGTTACTCAGGAACCTGAAGAAGCTACTCCAGAACAGATTGCCAGACTAGAACAGCTTGAAAAACAAATAGCAGAACTAGAGTCAAAACCTACAAAGAAACTACCAAAAATTAGCCAAGTTCTTCCAAAAGACACTGCTGAGGAATTACCTCAAGAGTTAGACTTTGCACCAGAACCCATGCTAGAGTCACAGCCGGCAAAAGAACCAGAACCTGAAGAAGCTACTCCAGAACAGATTGCCAGACTAGAACAGCTTGAAAAACAAATAGCAGAACTAGAGTCACAGCCGGCAAAAGAACC
>JASFUC010000013.1:0-16473 GCA_050050475.1 Nitrosopumilaceae archaeon | reverse complement strand
CCCTTTTCATTTTATGAAATGTGACAGTCATATCTGCCTTCACATAAATATTTGCAGTGTCACCAGTATCAGGGTTTAATCCAGATGGGACGTCTACTGCAAACTTGAAGCAATTTAAATTATTGATGTAGTTGATTGCAGATGCATATGGTTCCTTTATTTCTCCAGTTATTCCAGTTCCTAAAATACCATCAATTACCACATCAGGATTAAAATCAAAATTTGTATCATCGCCTGATACTAATTTGATTGAAGGCATTTTTTTTAAAATTGACCAGTTCCAATTGCTCTCGTCGGTTTTAATTTTTTCTTCCGGTCCAAGCAAAACTATTGTGACATAAGACCCATAACCAGCAAGATGTCTTCCCATTACTAATCCATCTCCCCCGTTGTTTCCCATTCCTACAAAAATCAAAACTTTCTTTTTTTCAAGGATCCCAAGCTTTTGCACCAACCTCCTTACTGCTGCAGCCCCGGCGTTTTCCATCATGAATTTTTTTAAAAAGCCCATATCATGCCCATTATTTTCTATTTTGTACATTTGATCAACAGATATTTCCATGAATAGAATGAAAATGGATGTAAAATAAGAGCCTTAGGTTTCTTAATATGAATACAAGTAGATATGGGATGAAAATACTAACGCGGAACGTATATTTTCATTTTATTTTAAAATTTAAAAAAATAAAGTCAAAAATCCAAAATTTACGAATCCTAAATTATTTAATCAATAAGTTAGGTCTTGGATTTTTTTGACAGTGTCATTCAATGAATCCACTAGTGATTGTTTTTCTTCCAGATTGTCTGATTTTAAAAATTCTTGTCTCAAATCAGATAACTTATCTTGAAGAAATTTTATCTCAGATTTTGGATCAATTTTCAGGTTGCTGCTAACATTACTTGTGTTGTCGTTTGTATCTGGACCATCTACTGATTCTAGATTTTTGCAACCATAGCAAGGAGCATCTTCATCTTCTTCAAATCGTGGCAGTTTACCGTTTGGATCATAGTATGATTGAATGTCCTCATTAGCAAATCCATATTTTATATTTAGTTCTTGTATGTAGCTAATCATTTCAAGACGGGGCATGGATGCATATTTGAAATACTCTCGTTGAGCATCATAAAAAGATCCACCGTTTTCCAAGACATTGTTTTTTGCTGCGGTTGCAAGTTCCACCTTTGCATTTAGGTAATCAAATTGATCCCAAAATATTCCATGGTGTGTGGCATTTAATTTAGCAACAAATTTTGCATATGCGTTTTTTGGTGTAAAGTCAAGGTATTTTTTGTTCATTGACTCTAGATCACTTTGAAGCATTTCTTCTGAAATTTTTCGATTTTCTTCTATCAGTATTTGTTCTCTAGTAGGAAGTATTTTTGGAGTAGAATCCTCAGAAAGTTGTTTGTATCTTAGTTTTTGTGCCTCCATCTCTGCAATGATTTGCATCGCTAATGGATCGTTTTTCAATTTGTCTGAAACTTTGATTGTCGAATCATTGTATGACTCTGCAAAAGCAAGATGTTCATCACTTATTGTAGGCACAATTAGGATGCCTGCAATCATTAAAAGAACGCCTAGCAATATTTTTGGCAGAGGTAATTGTCTCATGGTTTTTTTTTCATGTTTTTCTTAATAAGGAACAAGAAGAAGTTGCAAGAATCAATCATCAGTACAAATTCAAAGTAATAGTTATAAAAAATAAAATATTTTTATTTTTTTTAGCCTCGTCTGTGGTTCGCAATTTCCAAACGGCTTTATCCTAGTTTTTATGCACATTGGTAAATGACACTAAAAAATGTAAAATCATCATTGGATAAAATTTCAAAATCACTTGCAAATGTTCAAGACAACCGAGAATTTCTTTTGAGAAACACAAGAGAAATTGTAATTCTTTGCAGTAAATCAATTATCTCGGTCCACAAAGGAGATTTGAAAACTGCAAAAAAGAATTTAAAGCAAGCAGACTCTTTATTGAAAAAATACAAGAAAAAGGCTGAATTTGACTTGCGTCGGTACATGGTTACACCAGAACAAGAGTATGTTGAGGCCGCATGTTTGATTGCAGTAGTTGAGCGAAAAGAAGTTCCATCAGATGTAAAATTAAAGGTGATGTCAGAATCATATGTCCTTGGTCTTTTAGACTGCATAGGCGAATTAAAAAGAATGGTATTTGATAAAATTCGAGTTGGAGACATCAAAGAGGCATTAAGAATTTTTGAGATTATGGAAAACTTGTACCTTCACTTGTATCCATTTTCTATGTATGACAAAGTGGTAAAAGAAGCAAGACGAAAAATAGATGTGGGCCGTATTTTGGTGGATGATACTCGTGGTGCAATTACAGAAGAAAAAAGGCGATCGGAATTAATTGCGACATTAAACAAGTTAAAAAATAATTAATTTAAAAAAAATATGGTGCGGGCGATGGGATTTGAACCCACGAACTCCTGAGAGACTAGCCCCTCAAGCTAGCGCCTTTGGCCAGGCTGGGCGACACCCGCAGCGAAATTTCCTTGCATGGTTTTTATAATCCTTGATTACTTTTTCGTTCGTATGTTAATTCCTGTACGATGTTTTACTTGTGGAAATCTTATTGCAGACAAATTTGAAGATTATCAGACTAAAGTAAAAGCTGGAGAAGACCCCGGCAAGGTTTTAGATTCTTTGGAAATGAGCAGATATTGTTGTAGAAGAATGCTATTGACCAGCGTTGAATCAATTCAACAAATTGTTCCATTCTATGAAGCTATTCAGAGAAGGCACCAAGAAGTCCAATCTGAGTTAGAATAGACTTGCCAAAAATCACATCAATTGATGGACGTGTCCTCTATAATAGCAGAGGGAGTAAAACAATTGAAGTCGACATTATTAGTGACAATAATTTTCTTGGCAGAGTATGTGCACCCTCCGGTGCAAGTGTTGGAAAATATGAAGCAGTCAGTTTTCCAAATGGGAAGCCTGAAGAAAGTCTTCGAATTTTAAAAGAAAACGCTCAGAAATTTATTGGTCTTGAATCATCTGATTTAAAATCAGTGCATGATACTCTGAAAAGTTTGGATACTACTTCAAATTATGCAGAGATAGGAGGGGCCCTTGCATTTGCTGTTACCATAGCTTCAATGGAATCCTCATCGAAGGCAATGAACCAACCTTTGTTTCAAACATTATCATCAGATTCTTCTTTTAAATTTCCATATCCATTAGGAAATGTTTTGGGAGGTGGTGCCCATGCGGGTCCTGGTACACCAGACATTCAAGAAATTTTAATTTGTGCCACAGGTTCAAAAACAATCCAAGAAGCCATTGAAGCTAACCTTTTGGTTCATAAAGAATTACGTAAAGTCCTGGAAAAGCAAGATCCTACATTTACCAACGGACGAGGTGATGAAGGAGGTTGGGCTCCAAAACTTGACAACGAAAAGGCATTAGAAGCCACTGTTTTAGCAATTGAAAATTTAGGATACACTCTAGGAAAAGAAGTTTCTTTAGGAGTAGATTTTGCATCATCAACTCAATGGAATGAAGAAAAGAAAATTTACATCTATGACAGAGCAGGATTTGAAAATTCTCCTGAACAACAAATTGAATTTGCTGCCAGCATTATTGAAAAATACAAATTAATTTACGCAGAAGACGCCGTACATGAAGAAGCCTTTACAGATATGTCAGAATTAACAAAAAAATTCCCAAACACTCTTGTAACCGGTGATGATCTAACGGTAACTAACAAAAATATTCTAAGTAAGGCAATAGAAACAAAATCTTGTAATGCATCTATTCTCAAGGTAAACCAAGCAGGAAGTCTCTTTGATGCAATGGAATTTGCCGAGGAAGCTACTAAAAACAATGTGAAATTAATCACATCTCATAGATCTGGAGAATCCACAGATTCACATATTTCACACATTGGCTTAGCAACAAAATCCAAGATGCTTAAAGTGGGCATAGTTGGAGGAGAAAGAGTAGCAAAATTAAACGAGCTTTTACGCCTATCAGAGCATGATTTAATACGCGGTATGGTTGAGATTTAAAATCGTTATGAGCCAACAAGTAGGGTCCACGGACATAAAAAAGAAGGTACTTTCCACAGGAATCAGAGTGGGAACTCAGGTTAAAACAAAATTCATGAAACCCTTCATTACAAAAGCGAGCCCTGAGGGCCTATACATGCTAGATCTTGATATCACCTTGGAAAAAATTAAGACTGCTGCAAAATTCATCAATCGTTTGGGAACAGATAAACTAATTGTCTGTTCAGGAAGACAATACGCAAATACTCCAATTGAGAAATTTTGTGAAATGCTAGACTCTAAGAAATTACTTGGTAGATTTTTGCCTGGAACCCTTACAAATCCTTCTTTACCATATTATATTGAACCAAAATTAGTCTTGATTTCAGATCCCCAAGTAGACGAGCAGGCAGTTATCGAGGCCACAAATGCAGGCATACCAATTATCGGAATTTCAAACACTGACAACATCACGTCAAAACTAGATGTCGTTATCCCAGCAAACAATAGAGGGCGAAAGGCCCTTGCCACTGTTTACTGGTTATTGGTTCGTCAAATTCTCATTGAAAGAGGAGAATTAAAAGAAGACGATCCAATGAAATATGAAATCGATGATTTTGAAACAAAAATAACGGAAGAGGAAATCGAGTAATGCAAATTAGGACACCGGCAGTAGCCGGAATGTTCTATCCCGGTGAAAAAAACAAATTAACAGAATTAATCAAAGATTGTTTTACACATCCATATGGACCAAAAGAAAATTTAGAAAAAAAACAAAGTAAAATTTTTGGAATAATTTGTCCTCATGCAGGTTATGTGTACTCTGGACCCATTGCATGTAATTCCATTAAATCAATATCCTCAGAATCTCCAGAATTATTCATTATCGTTGGTCCCAACCATTGGGGCATAGGAAGAAGTGTTGCAACAATGAAGGATTGCAAATGGGAGACACCCCTTGGAAGTGTGGAAGTAGATTCAGAAGCAGCAGCAGAAATTTCCAAATTATCACAATTTATTGAATCAGATTTTTTTTCCCATACAAGAGAACATAGTCTGGAGGTTCAAATTCCATTTTTACAGCAGACATTTTCAAACTTCAAAATCTTACCCATATCTTTGATAAATCAAAGCAAAGAGATAGCCCATGATGTAGGTCTGGCAATGGCAAAAATTGCAATGAAAAAAAATACAATGATAATTGGATCTTCTGATTTTACCCATTACGAACCAAATGATTTTGCACATGAACAAGATATGGCCTTAATTGAGCCAATACTAGAAATGGATGTAGAGAAATTTTACGATGTTTTACAAAAAAGAAAAGTTACTGCTTGTGGATATGGAGCCATAGCATCTACCATGATTGCCTGTAAGGAGCTTGGAGCCACAAAAGGAGAGCTGTTAAGATACGCTACAAGTGGAGATGTTATGGGAGATACGAGTTCTGTTGTTGGATATGGGTCAATAATATTCACTTGACCTCAAAAGCATCTGCACCTGGAAAGGTGATACTTTTTGGAGAGCATTTTGTGGTTTATGGAGTCAAGGCAATCCTTTGTGCCATAGACAAAAGAATTACAGTTACTGCAGAAAAAATTCCAGAGGATGTAATATCAATAAAATCAACAATTGGAAATCTAAGAGCAATAAAAAATAAGCCTATTACCGAAATTAACGGACCACTTAGACCATTTTATTATTTGGCAAATAAAATAATAAAAAAATACGAATATGATTCAGGAATACAAATCACAGTTGATTCTGAAATCCCTCTAGGAGTAGGTTTAGGATCCTCATCAGCTTGTTGTGTTGCATCAGCTGCGGCAATTTCTGGAGTATTTGACAAAATACCCAAAGATGAAATTTTGCAATTGGCAATTGATGCTGAAAAAACTATTTTTCCAAACACATCTGGTGCCGATTGTACTGTTTGTACTTATGGAGGAATTATGCAGTATGACAAGCAAAATGGCCATCTAAAGTTGGACTATAAACCAAATTTTCATTTGGTCATTGCAAATTCAAAGATTGAACATTCTACAAAAGACGTTGTCTCAAAGGTAAATCAATTCAAAGAAAAAAATGAAGAAAGGTTTTCTCAGATGTGTAAAGAAGAATCTGAATTGGTTGGCAATGTTTTGGATTTTTTGGAAAATAATAATCTTAAAAAAATCGGTACCTCCATTAAAAAAAATCAAGGATTTTTGGAATCCATTGGAGTGTCAAATGAAAAATTGAGAGAAATGATTGAACTTGCAAACAAATCCTCCTTTGGCTCAAAGATTACAGGTGCCGGAGGAGGAGGATGCATTATTGCATTGGCAGATGAAACTAATGTGGAAAATATTCTTAGTAAGTTACAAAAAAATAATTACGAATGTTTTTCGGCAAAAATTGATTTTAAAGGACTGGATACTTTTTAATGGACTAAATATTTGGTGACAGCATGATTCTAATCAAATTAGGTGGCTCAATTATCACAAATAAAGAAAAACCTCTTTCTCCAAAAAGAAAAACCATAGACAGTCTTGCCAAAAGCTTGAAGAAAATTAGTGAACCCATGATTATAGTTCATGGGGGTGGCTCCTATGGGCATTATTGGTCTGTCAGATATGATATGCACACCCAGCCAAAAAAATACAGTATTCGTGGAGTAGCAATTGTAAAAAACTCAATGGTGGAACTAAACAAAATAATTTTAGATTCATTTGTTAAAAATCGATTGAGTCCTTATTGCCTGCCTCCAACTGATTTTATGGCAGGAAATAAGCCCATAACCAGCAAAGTAAAAGAGATTGAAAAGATTTCAAAATCAGGATTAATTCCTGTAACTTTTGGGGATGCTCTTTGGTATGGACAAAATAAAACATACATTTTATCAGGTGATAAAATTATGACTCATTTGGCAAAAATTTTGAAACCAAAATTAACTATTTTTGCACTAAATGAAGATGGACTTTATTCTGATCTAAAGACAAAAGATTTGATTCATGAATTAAAAGGAGAAAAACCAAAAATTTCAGATAATTTAATGGATGTGACTGGCGGAATGACTAGAAAGGTTGAAGAAGCATCTAAAATTGCTAAAATGGGCATGAATGTATTTTTTGTAAATGGCAACAAACCTCAAAGAATTGTGAAAGCGGTTAAAAATAGGAATTTTGAAGGGACTTTGTTTCGAGGTAAAAAGCTTGGTTGAATATCTAATTCTAGTTGATAAAAACGACAATCCAATTGGAACCGAAGAGAAGGTAAAATGTCACCTTCCAAATGGAATTTTACACAGAGCCTTTACTGCACTTCTTTTTGATAAAAATGGAAGGCTTGTCTTGACAAGAAGGGCCAAAGAAAAAATGTTATGGCCTGGAGATTGGGACGGAACTGTGGCAAGCCATCCCAGAGAATCTGAAACATATGTTTCATCTGCAGAAAGGAGAATGCCAGAAGAGTTAGGAATTGAATGCAAATTAGATTATTTATTCAAATTTGAATATCATGTGCCTTACAAAGATGTGGGATCTGAAAACGAAGTTTGTGGAACATTAGTAGGCGTTATAGATGAATCAACTTCATTTAAAAAAATAGAGGGTGAAATCGACGAAATAAAATGGATTTCACCTGAGGAATTATTGTCTGAGCTCAAATCCAAGCCTGAAATCTACTGTCCTTGGATGATTATAGCCCTGGAATTCCTAGATAAATCTGAAAAATCAATGCTAGAAAAATATGAAAATATCTTCAAACCATGGATGAATCCTGAAATGCATACGACATTCCAACAGGCAATTAAACTTCATTTACCAGACGATAATTGGAGATTAGTTCAATGAAAAACACCAAACCAATTGAAAAAAATGCTAAAGTTGTAAACAAGTACCTAAAAACAAAATTAAAAGGAAATCCAAAGATGCTTTATGATGCTGCTGGACATCTAATAGTAAATGGCGGAAAACGCCTACGCCCATATATGGTAATTAAGAGCTGCGAAATTTTGGGAGGAAAGAAATCCAATGCAATGCCTGCAGCAAGTGCGGTTGAAATGGTACATAATTTTACTTTAGTTCATGATGACATTATGGATAACGATGAAATGCGTCATGGTGTTCCTACCGTCCATAAAAAGTTTGGAATGCCTGTCGCAATACTTGCTGGAGATGTGTTATTTTCTAAGGCTTATCAAATAATATCGGATTCAAAAATAAATCCTAATGCAACAAATCAACTTGTCACTCGTCTTGCAAAGGCCTGCGTTGATGTATGCGAAGGTCAATTATTTGACATAAAAATGGCAGAAGAAAAAAGAATTCCCACACAATCCGAATACATCAACATGATAGGAAAAAAAACTGCTGCTTTGTTTGATGTATCATGTTCTATGGGAGCAATTTGTGCTACAAACAAAACAAAAGATATTGCAAACCTTTCTTCATTTGGAAGAAATCTTGGTATTGCATTTCAGATAACAGATGATTTGATTGGAGTTATGGGAGATCCAAAGATTACGAAAAAACCGGTAGGAAATGACCTAAGAGAAGGTAAAAAATCATTACCTATTCTGATGGCAATAAAATCTGCGAAAGGTAAAAACAAAAAAACAATTCTAAAGGCTTTTGGGAACCAAAAGGCATCTAAAAAAGATCTCGAAGAAGCAGTAGAGGTTATTCGAGAGTTAGGCATAGAAGAGAGCGTGAGAAGTCAGGCCTTAAAATATGCAGAAAAAGCAGAAAAATCCTTATCAAAATACAAGGGTTCTTCAAAAAGAGAACTTGTAGAATTGCTAGATTTTGTAGTAAAGCGAAGTCTCTAGGCCCTTATTTCCTCAAACAAACGGAACGAAAACATATCCCTTTTGATTTTTAATTTCGATTATCCCATCGGATGTTTTTTTTAACAACACCAAAGACTGAATGTTTTCTCCGATAGGTGCTAACAATAGACCATTCATAGCTAATTGCCCTAGTAAATTTTCAGGAACTTTTTTGCATGCAGCAGTGATCAATATCCTATCAAAAGGAGATTCTTCGGGAAGCCCTAGGTTTCCGTCACCGTGTATTATCTTGACATTTTTTACTCTCAATTTTTCTAGATTTTTTTTTGCAAATTCTGCTAATTTTGAGTGCCTCTCAATTGTGAAAATCTTTCCCGAACCTACCAGATTTGCTAGAATTACGCTTTGCCAACCTGATCCGCTTCCAATTTCTAAAACTTTGTGACCTTCCTTAAGATCCAGCCATTCAGTCATTCTTGCTACTACAGATGGTTGAGATATTGTTTGGCTATTCATAATTGGGATGGGGAGATTTTCATATGCTTCTTTCTTTTGAGAGTCAGGAACAAAAATATGTCTAGGAGTATTTCTAATGGCACTTTCTACATCACCATCGGTAAGAAAACCAGTATTCTTCATTGTGCAAATTAGCATCTCTGATTTTGTTAGATAATTTTCAGAGTCTTCTTTTTTAAAATATTTCATTTTAAAATTATTTTACAATCATTACGGGAATTTTGGATTTATGAATAACATGATAAGAAACGCTTCCAAGTAAAATTTCTTCAGTATGTCCCTCTCCTCTTGAGCCCATAATTATGAGGTCAATAGAGTTCTTCTTGTTATGCGCAAATTTTATTGTGTCATATCCAGGATTTCCTTTTATTATTTTTGATGAAAATTCAATTTTATTTTGTTTGCAGCGATTACTTGCAGATTCAATTATTTTTTCTCCACGCTTTCCAAGCTTTATTTCAAAACCTTGAGATTGAATTGAAGATAATGGTTTCATCAGTTCAAGAATAGATAATGAGGAAACATCTGTTGGCAATATGTGTAAAGCCATAATCTTGGATTTTGTGAATTTAGCTAAATTTATCGCAAAAGACAAAGCATGAATGGATGTCTTTGAACCATCCACAGGCACAAGAATTCTACGTATTTTTGTTTTTGAAATTCGGAAATTTTTTGTTGGTCTTTTTTTCATCAGATTTATTACTCTTTAATTGGTATTATATTACATTGTTAATTTCATTATTGATAATATACAAAGATAGATTCCTTAGTTAAATTTAGACTTGCAATCATTGCAATATCCAATTAATTCAAAATTACCTTTTACAATCATGTATTTTGATTTTTTAGCTGCCCTACTTTGGATCTCATTTAGAGAATTTTCATCAAGGTCGTCAATTTTCCCACAGTTCATGCAAACTAAATTAATGTGAGCAACAGTATGAGCATCAAATCTTGTCTCCCCTCCAACTTCTATTTCTCCTACAAGTTTTTTTTCTTTGAGAAGATCGAGCGTTTTGTATACTGTAGAAAGACTCACCATAGGGTATTGCTCCTTTACCACTTGATGAATATGCTCTGCACTTGGGTGATCATCAGTTCTCAAAAGATATTCCAGAATTGCGACTCTCTGAGGAGTAATTCTAAATCCTTCCTCACGTAAAGAAGAGACCAAATCCTCCATTTGCTGCATGTTTTTGTTAGCAGGTTATCTTATTTATAGGTATTATTAGTTGATAATAATTCCTAATTAATAACAATACTTAATTAGGAGTTATTCCTAATAGAGATATGGAAACTCAACTAATTCAAAAAAACAGTTTTGAGGAAGAAAAACAAACTGTAAACAAATCAATTAAGATATGTGTTAATTGTGGAAACGTTTCGGTTCAAATTGAAAATTATGGTATTTTTTGTAAAGAGTGTGGAACTTTCTTCAACATAATGGAGGGTAAAAATTGAGCGAGAATTCCTGTCGAAGTGTTTGTAGATATTATGATGCAAATTCTTCATTTAGAAATTCTCAAGTGGAAATATTTAGAAAATATTGTCCAACATGTAATCTGGATTTAGTTTCAAAGTATTCTAGATGCCCTTGTTGCCACGACAGATTTGGAAATGGTGATCTCTAATGGGGTATTGTTGTAAAGGCATTTGTGAAGACTTTAAAGGTAAAAGGGTTCCAAACGGTTCAAGATATGAGATTGGACAAAAAAGATGTTCGATGTGTAGTATGTTTTTAGCTATTGAGAGTTTACGATGTCCTTGTTGTGGTGCAATTTTAAGAACAAAGTCAAGAACCAAAAAAGTCTCAAATAACCAAAATCGATGGTAGAAATTAATGGCAAAAAGAATTACAATAATGTTAGACGATGATCTGGAAAAGAAAATTAGGCTGGCTCAATCCAAAAAAATACTTGCCGAAAACAAGTCTGTGAGTTTCTCATATATGATTAATTCTCTTTTAGAAAAACAGCTTACAAAGAAAAAATAATTTAATTTGAATAGAAATCAAGAATTAAAGCAAAACATAATTTTCTGTTAATTCCGAATTTCCAACCAAAAAATAATTCTATGAAAAGATTTTGAATTTAATCAAAAATGGCCTATTTTAGGTGTGTTTTAGGCACAAAATTGTCAATTAGTATAAAAAAGCCGTTCTTTTCAACAACAACACAGGAGTTTTTAATTTGGATGACGATATAAAAAATGAAATCAGAAAAGTTGCGTTACAAAATGCTTATGAACACGAAGGTAAAACTCAGGATAAAATTGTTTTATCAAAAATTTTGGGAACGAAACCTGAATTTCGTAGAAAAGTAAAAGAGATCATAGACGATATTTCAGAAATAGTTTCTTCTGTAAATCAATTAACATTTGATGAACAAAAAAAAGAGATTGAAGAAAAATTTCCAGATATACTCAAGCCCAAAGAAAAAGTTGAAGAAAGAGAAGGTTTACCTCCGCTACAAGGAGCAGAGCAAGGAAAGGTTGTTACAAGATTCCCACCAGAACCTAACGGTTATCCCCATATTGGACATGCAAAAGCCGCAATAATTAATTCCGAATATGCAAAGATGTACGGAGGAAAATGTATCCTAAGGATGGATGATACCAATCCAGAGGCTGAAAGAATGGAATATCATGCGGCCATCAAGGTGGGATTAGATTGGTTAGGTGTAAAATTTGATGTTGTAAAAAGTACATCTGATGATATGGAATTTTTTTACGAAAAAGGAATGGAATTGATAAATTCTGGAAAGGCCTATGTGTGTACTTGTAAACGAGATGCCATAAGTCAAAATAGAAAAGAGAGAAAGGCTTGCAAATGCAGTCTCAGAGACATTAAACAAAATAATCAAGGATGGGACAAAATGTTTGAAAAATACAAACCAGGAGAAGCCATTGTAAGATTTCGTGGAGATATGAAAGCAGATAATGCAGTGATGAGAGATCCCGTATTATTTAGAATCATAGATGAAAAGCATTACACTTTGGGAGAAAAATATAGAGTATGGCCAAGCTATGATCTCGCAGTTGCCATTGAAGATAGTAAAGACGGCATAACACATGCATTTCGTTCAAAAGAATTTGAATTAAGAAAAGACCTGATAAATGCAATTTTAGATGAATTAAGCATGAGAAAACCCTACCAAGACTTCTTTTCCAGGCTGGAATTCAAAGGAATGCCTATTTCAAAAAGAATTCTAAAACCGCTGATAGAGGAAGGAAAGGTCTCATGGTACGATGATCCTAGATTACCAACCCTTGAGGCGCTCAGAAGACGAGGAATAAAAGCAGAGGCAATTAAGAAATTTATCTTATCATTAGGACTGACAAAAGCCAATACGTTAGCACCTTTTGATGCACTTGAGTCCTTCAATAGAAAATTTGTAGATGCAGATAGCATCAGACTTTTCATGGTAAACAAACCAAAGAAACTCAAAGTAAACAATATTCCATTTTCATCTATTGAAATTCCTAATCATCCTGTAAACGACATGGGAAAAAGAAAAATTGAGATTGATGAAAATATTTTGATTTGTGGTGATGATGCTCAAAACATTTCAGAAGGAACTCAAGTAAGACTGTTAGGATTGGGGAATGTTGAAATCACTAGAGTCGGAGAGAAGATTGAAGGAAATTTTGTTGAAGATGGGGAAACTTCAAACATTCAAAAAATCCAATGGGTTCCACAAAAAACTGCTCATGAAATAAAGCTTCTAGTCCCAAACCAGTTGTTTATAGATGATCAATTCAATGAAAATAGTCTTGAAGAATTAGAGGTTTATACAGAACCACACTACCTAAAATTAAAAGAAGGAGAAGAAATTCAGTTTGTCAGATTTGGATATTGTAGAAAAGACTCACAAAACCAGGCAATATTTACACACAAGTGAGTGAGGAGAAAATGAAGATTGCAAGATTATCATATGACAACAGTGAGACCTATGGATTTGTAAAAGGAAACAAGGTTGCAACAAAAGATGAGATAACCTATCAAACAGGAGTTCCAATTCCCTATACCATCAAAGATTTTCTTTTTGATGGATGGTACAATGAGATTGCAGATAAAATAAATGGCCTCCCGTACGCTCAAGACATTTCAAATTTTAGATTACTTCCCCCCATTCCAAACCCAAGCAAAATAATTTGCCTTGCTTTCAATTATACGGATCATGCCGAAGAACAAGGACTGCAAGCTCCAGAAGATCCCGCCATTGTTCTTAAGCCTAGAACTGCTCTTATCGGTGCCAATTCAGACATAGAGTGCCCAGAATTTGTCACTCAGTTGGATTATGAAATAGAGTTAGCCCTAATTATTGGAAAAACTTGTAAAAACATATCCCAACAACAAGCAAAAGAGGCAATTTTTGGTTATATGATTTTCAACGATGTTTCTGCCAGAGACATCCAATTCAAAGATAAGCAATTTACAAGAGGAAAGGGATTTGACACCTTTGCCCCATGCGGCCCATGGATTACTACAGCAGATGAAATTCAAAACCCCCAAAGCCTAAAACTTGTAACCAAGGTAAATGGCGAAATCAGACAAAATTCATCCACAGAAAATATGTTCATAAAAATTCCAGAAATTGTTTCTAAAATTAGCAATGTTATGACTCTGGAGAAAGGAGACATTATTTCGACTGGAACACCAGCAGGTGTAATGCTAAACAAACCTGATGCGGTATTTCTAAAAGATGGAGATAGTGTAGAGATGGAAATTGAGAGCCTAGGGATTTTAAGAAATACAATAAGAAAAGTGAAGATTCAGGACAATAGTTTTTGCATCAACTGAAAGGAAAGTTTAAAGTCTAAATTTTGTAGTTTTGGCAATTTTTCTTTGGTCAAGATTTGAACTCGTTGATAGTTCTTTTCATATCCATAGTTTTGCAGAAAAGACAAAAGATTAGCTGTGTCCGATTCAGATTCTGCAAACAATGTAACAATCACAGTTTTTTTGAAATGCTCAGAATCCTCCAAAATTGCAGTGGATTTATTGACGATTCCGGAACGAATCACACAACTTTTTGCATTCAAATTTGATGTTGTCTCTTTGTCCAATGAGATCCATCTCCAAGATCTTACATAATGAGGAAATTCATTTTCTTTAAGATCACTTCCAAATAATATTTCAGGAGAATTGGTTTTTTGTGGGAGAAGTGAATAAAAATTCCAAGTTTGGTATTTTTTGTAACCAAGATTTTCTGACATAGTCAAAGATGGTGTATTTTGATTATCAATGAGCATCAAAGAAGCAGGTATTTTGTTTTTGATTGCCCTTGTTTCAATTTGTTGCACCAGTTTTGAAGCTATACCTTGACGTCTGCAGTTAGGATCAATCCTTATTCCTTCTATCCATACATGGTCTTTGAGGAAAACAGCATGAGAAATTCCAATAGGATTGTTTTTCACATAAACAAGAAGAATGCCTTCAGATAACCAATAGTCCCAAACATCTTTGATATAGTCGCCCCATGAAAAGGTATTTTGACAAAATTTTAGGATATGAGGTTTATCTGAAGATGTAGCTTCTCTTATCATGTTTTACGAAAAAATATTAAGAATAATAAGTTAAAACAACCAATGGGAAAAATTATAGCTGGTAAAATTTCAGAAATCCCTCCTGGAAAAATGATCAAAATCGCAATGGATGGAAAAGAAGTGCTTGTCGCAAACATTGATGGAGATTTTTTTGCAGTAGATGACTCCTGTACACATTCTGGTGCTAGCCTTTCGGAAGGCACACTAGATGGATGCGTAGTAACTTGTGGATGGCATAAAGCAGAATTTGATTGCAAAACAGGAGAATTGGTAAAATTCCCAGCTAAAATTAACAATTTAGGGTCCTACAACGTTTCAGTCGAAGACGGTAATGTTTTTGTAGAGATGTAACTATATACTCCCAATTTCCAAGTAATGGTGTAAAAAATGGTAGATGAAAAAGAGAACAAAGAATCAATGAAAGAAGCAATAGATACTCTTAATCAAATAGTTGCAAGCTCATCTACCCCAAAAACGGTTAAAAAATCCATTTCAGATTTAATCAAAGACCTAAGTGATGAAGAATATGCATTGTCTGTCAGAGCAGCAAATACCATCAGTTTACTTGACGATGTTACCCAAGATCCAAATTTGCCATCCTATGTCAGGACACAGTTATGGCAAGCAGTCTCCAAGCTTGAGAGCATAAGAGAATAAATTCTCAAAAAATATACAATTTTTATTGAAAATCGAAGAATATCTAGAATCTCTGCCAAAAAATATTGTAAGCGGCGAGGATGTTCAATTACCAGATAAATCCTTCAGAGAGATTTTTAATTTTGTAAATTTAGGTAGGGATGACATTTTTTATCATCTTGGATGCGGAGATGGAAAGGGAGTAAACATGGCCCTTAAAGAATTTCATGTTAAAAAAGGAGTGGGAATTGATAATGACTTGGAAAAAATTGATCTTGCAAAAAATTTTTCGGGTGAATTTATTTGTCAGGATGTAAGGGAAGCAGAATTTACAGATGCGACTGCAATATTATTTTGGTTTACAGATGAGCAAATCATAAAACAGATGATAAGAAAATTTGAGAAATTAAAACCCGGCACAAAAATAATTACCATTTGGGGCCCACTTCCAGACTGTCTTCCAGATAAAGTAAACTTTCCATATATTCTAAATAAGACTCCATTTAAAAAAGCAAAAACATTACAGGACCAATTGTTGGCAGTGTTTGGGGTAAAGTGCGTCGATTTTGTCACAGCGTGGGAATTTGCAGAAAGATACACAAAAGCATTGGCGGATCCCCAAGTGAAAAATGATCGATTTTTAACAATTATTCAAACACTGGTAATTTGGATAAATGCAAAGAATCTTGGAGTCGCATGCAGAGAAGAAATCCCAGAATCCATTCGAACCTATATCGACATAATGAAAATGCATTTTGACATTGATTTTGATCACCTATTGAAAGAATAATCATTAATCCTTTTATTTTGTATAAACACAAAACAGACATGGATGAAAGAATTAACATCAACGTTTCTGCAGTAGATTATGACAAAACAAGTAAAGCAATTGCTCACAAACTCACCCTGCTAGAAGAGATGGTTCACGGAGATCAAGATTTTGTTATGACTGACTCTGAATTTGCATTTGGATGGCATTTTTTTGTATT